>JALYUH010000513.1 GCA_030853985.1 Bacteroidota bacterium
CCCGTGAGGTGACGCCGTCAGCCTATTTTACTCCGCCATTCCCGCCGCCCGCCGCTGCTTCTTCAGCTGCTGGCGCACCTCTTTCACGCGCTCGTCGAAGCCGTCGGGGTCGTAATCCACGGTGTCCACGTCGAGTTGTTCGAGCAGGTCCATCATCGCGTTGCCGTGGTCGGTGCGGGTGCCGGCGGGCATGGTTACGTACGTCGTTTCCGACCAGAGCAGGGCCAGCAGGCGCATCCCGTCCTCGCTGCGCATCTGCATTTCGAGCACCAGGTTGGAGTTATCGAAGTGAATGAGCTGGCTTAAAATGCGGACCTGCGCGCCCTGCCGCGCCGCTTTGAGGTAGCTGATGTGGTGCTTGGTAATGACCCAGGCGGCGTGCTGCTCGCGGGCCAGCTCACCCATATTCAGGGCGTAGTGCGCGGTGGTGTGGTCTTCGCGGGCATTCAGAAAGTAGTCGAAATAGCGGGCGTTGTTGAGGTGGCCCAGCATATCGCAGTCCTGGAAGTGGACGCGGTGCGTGGTTTCGGGCGTTTGAATGAGCTTTGACATAGGGTGCGGGGAGATGGCGGGGCAAAGGTCGGGGCTGGCGGCTAGGCAAGACGCAGCCGCGTTCTCCCCACTAACTACTCGGCACGCCTACTACTTTGCCAAAAAATCCCTACCTTTTACCACTCAAAATTCCCGCCGCATGTTCTCGCTTACGCCCGCCCGCTCCCTCGTCCTCCAAGCCCTGGCCGACACCTTCGTTCCCGCCCTCACCGAGGGCATTCCGGCCGGCTCGGCCGGCCTCAACCTGGAGAAGCTCGAAGAAGCCATTCGCGAGCAGCCCGCCGGCGCGCAAACCGAGTTCAGCCAGCTGCTCGACCTGCTGGAGAAGCCCGTGCTGGGCCTGACGTGGTTCGGGCCGCTGAAGCCCTTCCGCAAGCTCGATGCCGCGCAGCGCGAGCAGCTGCTGCAAAGCTGGGCCGCCAGCAACGTGCCGCAGCTGCGCAAAGGCTTCAACGCCCTACGCAAGCTGTGCACGCTACTCTACTACGGCGGCAGCATGGCCGAAGTGCCCGCCGCCTGGGGCCACCTCGGCTACCCCGGCCCCGACGAGCGGCCCGTGGACACGCCCAAGCCCATTCAAACCCTGCAACCCGATGCCGACACCACCTACGAGTGCGACGTGCTGGTGATTGGCTCCGGCGCGGGCGGCGGCGTAGTGGCCGGCGAGCTGGCCGAAGCCGGCCAGAAGGTACTGGTCATCGAAAAAGGTCCCTACTGCCACGGCTGCGACTTTACGCAGCGCGAGGTGGACATGCTCGGTACGCTCTACGATGCCAAAGGCACCCTGGCCACCCACGATGGTAGCATCGGCATTCTGGCCGGCTCCTGCCTGGGCGGCGGCACCACCGTGAACTGGGCCGGCGCCTTCCGCACCCCCGACTACGTGCTGCAGGAATGGGCCCGCGAACACGCCGCGCCCCACTTCACCACCCTGGAGTTCAAGGAGAGCATCAACGCCGTGGCCCGCACCATTGGCGTGAATACCAACTACACCCGCCACAACGGCCAGAACCAGGCCCTTTGGGACGGCTCGACTAAGCTGGGCCAGGAGGTGAAGTTGATTCCGCGCAACGAAAAAGGCCTTACCGATTCGGACGCGCACTTCCGCAGCCTAGGGTACTCCTCGCTGGGCGACGCCCACGGCATCAAACAAGGCACGCTGAATACGTATTTGCTCACCGCTTTCGAACACGGCGCTCGCATTCTGGCCGACACCAAAGTCGACCGCGTGACCGTCAGCAACGGCCGCGCCACCGGGGCGGAGGCCGTGCACCGCCGGCCCGACGGCCGCGAGGTGCGCATCACGGTGCGGGCCAAGCGCGTGGTGGTGGCCGGCGGGGCCATCCAAACGCCCGCGCTGCTGCTGCGCTCGGGCCTGAAGCACCCGCATCTGGGCCAGCACCTGCACCTGCACCCGACGGTGATTGTGGCCGGCCGCTACCCGCAGGCCATGGACTCGTGGCACGGCCCGAGCATGAGCGTGGTGAACGATACGTACACGATGCTGCACGGCACTAACTTCGGCGCGAAGCTCGAAACGCCTCCCACCCACCCCGGCCTGCTAAGCATGGTGCTACCCTGGCGCTCGGGCCGCCAGCACCACGAGATGATGCGCGACGCCAGCCACCTGGGCTCGTTCATCGTGCTCACCCGCGACCGTGAGGGCGGCCGGGTATCCATCGACAAAAACGGCACGCCCCTGATTGACTACGTGCTGTCGGATTTCGACCGCGCCAACATGCTGGAAGGCGTGCGCGCCGCCGCTCACATTCACGCCGCCGCCGGGGCGCACACCATTTACCTGCCCCACGGCACGCTGCCCGCCCTCAAGGTTGAAGCTGGCCGGATTGTCAACGTGGCCCTGCTCGACCAGCTGCCTCACCTCAGCTGGAAGCCCAACCAGTTTGGCCTCTACAGCGCCCACCAAATGAGCACCTGCCGCATGGGCGGCGACGCGGCCACGCACCCGCTCAAGCTGAACGGCGAAACCGTGGAGGTGCAAAACCTTTTCGTGGCCGATGGCTCGGCCTTCCCCGCGTGCAGCGGCGTGAACCCGATGCTCACCATCATGGCCCTGGCTCATTTCACAGCCCAGGGCCTGAAAGCGACATTTCCGGCGGTGCAGCACGAGGCTGTGGCAGTGTAGCGTGGACGCTGCGAGTCCGCGCCAGGACGAGCGACAAAGCAAGTTCTCGTCCTGGCGCGGACTCGCAGCATCCACTCTACAGCTGCCCCAGTGAAACGCCCGCTGCTGGCAATGCTGCCGCTGCTGCTGTTCGGCAGTTGCGGCGAACCGGGTGGGTTCCTACCGCAGCCAGCCGGACCGCCAGCTATTGCGTCAACAACGTCTTAGGCCTTGCTTGCCGGGCTGCAAATCTGCCATTAGTTGGTAAGGTCACCTGCACCCGCATTCTATTTTCTGCGTACTGCCATTTTCTCCCCTTATGCTACGCATGCGCTTCTCCCGCTTTTTCACCCTCCTCACGTTTAGCCTGGCCACGGCCAGCTGCTCTATCTTCCACCACGACAAGCCGGCTCCCGTGGTCGAAGCCGTGCGCACCGAAAGCTCGCCTGCGCCAGCCACCGCCGCCCGCGACCTCGCCGGCGTAATGGGCACCGAGCTCAAGCTCACCGCCGACCAAACTGCCCGGGTCCGTACCGTGCTCAACGGCACCCTCAAAGAGTCCAATGCGGTCAAGGAGAGGCTGCCTTCCCAATCGCCCCAGCTACTGGCCGAGCTCAAGCGCATCAACATCAACTCGCAAAAAGAGTTGCGCACCGTAATTGGCCCCGAGAAATTCAAGCTCCTGCAAACCAAAGGCGTGCAGCAGAAAATCGCCACCGACATGCAGCAGAAGCAATAGCGTGCCGATTATTCGGTCGGCGCCTCACCCGTCGGTGGTTCGCCTGTTGTTCACCATCTATTCCGCGTGCTTTCTGGCCGGCACGTATACGCACGTAGCCGGACTGCTGCGGCACGGATTTCTGGCGTTTCCCGTGCCGCTTAGCATGGGCGTTTTCTGGGATGCGCTGACGCTGCTCGACCCGCTGACGGTGTTGCTACTGTGGTGGTGCCCCAGCACGGGCATCCGACTGGGTATAGCCATTATGGTGGCAGATATCTGCGTGAATACGTACGCCTATCTGGCCGGTTATTGGGGGCCGCCGGTGCTCAACCTGTACTACCAAGCGCTATTCGGGGTTTTTCTTTTTGCCACGGCACCGCTGGCCTTCCGCCGCCTGGCGCTGGCCAATGTCCTTCGGTAACCGCCTGCGCTACCAGCGTGGGCCGGCCGGCTCTTCCACCACGGCCAGCGGGGCCACGTCGGTATTCTTACACACCTCGGCTAGCGGCAGGCGTAGGGTTAATTCCGGAATTTCCGGTGCATCGGGCGGTTTCAGTGCCGCCGGTCGTATTCCTCATTCGTTTCCCAGAGCCCGGCGTAGCGACCGATGCGCCGGGCTTCGGCCGCCGATTCCGGTGTCAGCCGGAAGAACGCCGGATGCCCGGCGCGCCGGTCGAGGCGCACGGTGCCGGGGGCCAGCGCGCCCAAACGCAGCGTATCGTTGCCCAGTTGCTGCCAAACCAAATGGCGGCCCGAAATCTGCAATCGCTGCACCATCCAGTTACCGGCGCTGTCGAAGGGGGCATTCAAATAATAGTGGCCCTGGAAACGGCGCAGCCGGCCGGTTTCGGGCTGGGCACAGTCAAAGATGGTATCGCACGCCAGCCAGCTTTCGCGCACCGAATCGCGCCCCACCCGGTGCAGATAATGCAGCACACCCGCCTGCTGGAAGATACTGTCGGCGCGCAGGCGGCGGCCCTTGTCAGCTAGTCCCTGCTGGCTAAGCAGCTGGCTGTGCAGTTCCTGCTGCCACACGGCAGTCGCGCCAATACACAGCGATTCACTGGAATCGGCGGCGGTGTATACGCCCTGGTGCCGGGCCGGAAAAGCCGCCATATTCGGGCGCGTGGCCGGAAAGGGCTGGGCAAAGTCCACCAACCACACCCGCTCGATTTGTATATCGTCGCAGCTGCCCAGCAGCAGGCCACCCATCCCCAACAGCCGTGCGCGCAACCAATCAGCAGTTTTCATGCGGCTTGATGGCGGCACGGCCCAAAAGGTAACCTTGCGGAGCCACCCATTGCGGTTGCCCGCTCAGGGCTGCCGGCGCTCCTACAGGTACTTCACCAGCAGGCCCACTAGCTTCTGCACGCGGCCGGTGTAGGGCGGGTACATGGCCTTGATGCCGGTGAAACCCACGCGCTGCCGCATCACGCCCTTTTCGTTGCTGAACGCCAGGAAGCCCGCGTGGCCGTGGGCCTTGCCCAGGCCAGAGTTGCCCACGCCGCCGGTGGGCAGCTCGGGGTGCGCAAAGTGCAGCACGGTTTCGTTCACCCCCGCGCCACCGGCCGAGATGTTATCGAGCAGATAGCGGCGGTTTTCGGCGCTGGTGCTGAACACGTACTGCGCCAGCGGCTTGAGCCGGGCATTCACGTAGGCCGCCGTTTCGCTGAGGTTTTTGTAGGTGAGCACGGGCAGCAGCGGGCCAAAAATCTCCTCTTCCAGCACGCGGGCCCCGGCCGGCACGTTGGTGAGGATGGTGGGCTCGATGTACTTCTGGCTGGCATCGACGGTGCCGCCCACGGCCACGGTAGCACCCTTGGCCTGGGCATCTTCGAGCAGGCCGGCGAGGCGGGCGAAGTGGTTTTCGTTCACGATGCGGGCCAGCGAATCCGACGCCTCAATGCCTGCGCCGCCGGGGTTGTAGGCCCGTTCAATAGCGGATTTTAACTCCTGCACCAGCGCGGGCTGCACGCTTTCCTGCACCAGCAGGTAGTCGGGGGCCACGCAGGTCTGGCCGTTGTTCAGGAATTTGCCCCACACGATTTTCTCGGCCGCGTCGCGCAGGTTGGCGGTTTCGTCCACCACGGTGGGGTTTTTGCCGCCCAGCTCCAGCGTGAGGCCGCAGAGGTGCTCGGCGGCGGCGCGCATCACAATCTTACCCACTTCGGGGCTGCCGGTGAAGAAAATATGGTCCCAGGGTAGCTTCAGCAGGTCGGTGGCCGTTTCCTTGCCGCCTTGCAGCAGCAGCACCTCATCGGGGCGGAACAGGTCTTCGCACATTTTCTGGAGCAGCGCCGAGGTAGCCGGCGTTTGCTCGGCGGGCTTGATGACGACGGCATTGCCGGCCGCGATGGCCGAAATCAGCGGCCCCACGGCTAGGTAAAACGGGTAGTTCCAGGGCGAGATAATCAGCGCCACGCCCTTGGGCTCGACCTGCACCCACGAGCGGGTGCCCAGCAGGGCCATGCTCGCACCCACCGAACGCGGGCTCATCCACTTTTTCAGGTGCTTGCTGGTGTGCTTGAGTTCGACCAGCGACGTCCAGATTTCGGTGAGGTCCGTTTCGGCGGTGGGCTTGCGGAAATCGGCCAGCAGCGCCTGCTGAATAGCGGAGCGGTGCGCGTGCAGCCAGCCGCTAAGCTTGGCCAGCCGGGCCCGGCGCTCGCTCACGCCCTCGCCGCGCAGCTGCGGCGCGCGCGCCCTCAACGCGGCAAACTGGGCCTGAAACGGGTTGGGCACGGAGGCGGCAATGGCTACGGCGGGCGCGGCAGCGGGCGACAGAACGGTTGGTTGCATGGGCGGGAAGACAGGATGAGCAGGCACCGAAGTCGGGCCTGCCAGAAAGATACGCGGCTTGCACAACATTGCGGCCGCGCAGCCGTCTGCGCACTCAGTTGGTTACCCCAGCGGGTCCGCTAAGCGCGGTTGGTGTTACCTTTGCGGCCTTGTTTGCTGATTTCGTCTCCGCTAGCCGATTCCGTTGCTATCCTGGCCCGCCGTTTTATTTCTCGCGGCAGGCTCATTATTAATTAGTTGTCCGTTACGTGTCGTTTTATACTCTTTGCCGTGCCCGGCGGTTGTTTGCTTCCCTGTTTGTAGGTCTGGCCATCGGTAGCGCCCCCCCGGCCCTGGCCGCGCCGGCGGCTATTGATACTATTTTCACGGCTTCGCCTACCGATACCACCCGGGCTGCCACGCCAACGGCCGGGGCGGGCCCCGTCCGCAAGCCCGCCGCCGTGGCGCGCCTCGAAACGCCGCCCCACATCCACCCGCGCGACGCCAACGGCCGCATCACCGACTACACCGTAGCGCCGGGCGTAACCTGGCATTACGAGAACACCAAAGCCTTCAGCTGGGCCTACCACATTCCGCGCGATTTGGGCCAGTTCCCAAAGTTTGCCTTTCAATCCAAAAACAAGGAAACGCTGCTGGGCATCGCGGCCGGCTCGGTGGCCCTGTGGGCTTTCGACCAGGTGATTCTGGATGGCGCGCAGCATTTTGGCCGGTTTGCGGGCCTGAAAGCGGCCAGTACCCAGAAAACGCTGGTGTACATTCCGTTCCGCATTGGCTCGGCCAATTTGCCGTTCGAGTTCAACGTGCCCGACAACCTCAACAGCAC
>JALYUH010000538.1 GCA_030853985.1 Bacteroidota bacterium
CGTCGGCCAGGTCGGGGCGGGCCAGGGGGCCGTACTGAGTGGCCTCGTCGAGCGGGTCGCCGGGGCGCAGGGCCAGCAGGTGGGTTTTGAGCTGGGTGATGAATTCGCGGCACACCGGCTTCTCCACAATGAAGCGCTTGGCGGCGATGCAGCTCTGGCCGCTGTTAATCATGCGGCTTTGGGCGGCGGTTTTGGCGGCGAGGGCTAAGTCCGCATCCGCCAGCACGATAAACGGGTCGGACCCGCCCAATTCCAGCACGGCTTTCTTGATGTGCTGCCCGGCCACGGCGGCCACGGCCATGCCCGCGCCCTCGCTGCCGGTGAGCGTCACGGCGCGCACCCGGTCGTCGGCCAGCAGTTTTTCGACTTGCCCGGTTTCGATGAGCAGCGTGCGGAAGCAGGCCGGTGGCAGGCCCGCCTCGTGCAGTATTTTTTCCAGCGCCAGCGCGCACTGCGGCACGTTGGAAGCGTGCTTGAGCAGGCCCACGTTGCCGGCCATCAGGGCCGGGGCGGCGAAGCGCACGACTTGCCAAAAGGGGAAGTTCCAGGGCATCACGGCCAGCACCACGCCCAGCGGCTGGTAGCTGATGAAACTGCGGCCGGCATCGGTTTTAATGAATTCATCGGCCAGAAAACCTTCGGCGTGCTCGGCGTAGTAGTCGCAGCAGGTGGCGCATTTCAGGGCCTCGGCGCGGCCATCGGCAATGGGCTTGCCCATTTCGAGGGCCATGAGGCGGGCCAGCGCATCCTGGCGCTCGCGCAGCAGGGCAGCGGCGCGGCGCAGCACCCCGGCGCGGTGGGCAAACGTGGTGGCGGCCCAGGCCGGGGCCGCGCGGTGGGCCTGGCCCAAAATACGTTGGGTTTTAACCCAGGCAAAGGGCGTGAAGCGGCGCAGTACCCGCCCGGTGTGCGGATTATATGATTCGATGGACATAGCTCAGATTAGAAAGAACAGAAAGAACAGAAAGAACAGAAAGAGGCCGAAAGGTACAAGCCAGCGCCAACCCATGCCGCCCGCCGCCCGGCCGGCCGGCCCCGTTCAAACGCCGTTTGAACCTTGTGGCCCGCAGCGGGTATTGCTAGCGGCCCGCCGTGCGGTGGTTGCGGGCCGCCGAGCTGCGTATGCTGGCATTTAGCCGCCGCCGCGTATTTTCGTGCGCTCACCAAAGGGCTTGCCTGCCGCTTCAATTCTTCACTTTTAGTTACTCCAGTGTCCGATAACCCCCTTATTTCCCTGCCGCCTGCTGCCGAGGAAGACCTGGTCCGACGCCTGCAGGCCCGCGACGAATCGGCCATGACGCTATTCTACGACCGGTATTCGGCCGCGCTCTACGGCGTTATCTATCGCATTGTGAAAGCCGAAGACGAGGCCGAAGACGTGCTGCAGGAGGCGCTGGTCAAAATCTGGAATGCCTTCGCCAGTTACGACCCCACCAAGGGCCGGCTGTTTACCTGGGTGCTCAACATCTGCCGCAATTTGAGCATCGATAAAATCCGCTCGCGGCAGCACCGCGTAGGTAGCAAAACCACGGGACTGGACGACAGCCTGACGGCGCAGCGCCAAGCAGCGCCCACGTCGTTTCGCCCAGAACACATTGGCTTGCAGGAAATTACCCAAAAACTAATTCCCGAACAACGTCAGATTATCGACCTGCTCTATTTCGAGGGCTTCACCCAAAGTGAGGTGGCCGAGGAATTGAATATTCCGCTCGGTACGGTGAAAACCCGTGCCCGTACCGCCATCAAAGTCCTTAGCAAACTCATTCGCTGAACCTCACCGTGGAAAATATCCAAGACTATATCGAATCGGGCATCCTGGAGCAGTACGCTCTGGGCGAGCTCTCGGCCGCCGAGCAGGCAGCCGTAGAGGCCCAGGCTGCCAGCCATCCCGAGGTGCGGGCCGAGCTGGCGCAGGTACAGGCCGCGCTGGGTTTCTTTGCCGAAGCCCACGCTTTGACGCCCCCCGCCGCCATGCGCGAGCGGGTGCTGAACAACGTAATGGCCCGGATTGCCGCCCCCACCGCGCGGGCCGGCACTTCGCTGCGGGCCGATGTGGACGCGCTGAC
>JALYUH010000544.1 GCA_030853985.1 Bacteroidota bacterium
CTATCCGGGCTTCGCAACTAGGTTTGAAAGTGGGCGTCATCGAACGCGAGTCGCTGGGCGGCATCTGCCTCAACTGGGGCTGCATCCCCACCAAAGCCCTGCTCAAAAGCGCGCAGGTGTTCGAATACCTCAACCACGCCGCCGATTACGGCCTCAAGGCCGAGGGCGTTGGCTACGACTTTGGGGCCGTTATTGGCCGCAGCCGGGGCGTGGCCGATGGCATGAGCAAGGGCATCAACTTCCTGTTCAAAAAGAACAAGATTGAAACCATCATGGGTACCGGCAAGCTGTTGGCTCCCGGCAAAGTGGAGGTAACTAAGGCCGACGGCAGCAAGGAAACCGTGGAGGCTAAATCCATCATCCTGGCCACCGGGGCCCGCTCGCGCGAGCTGCCCACGATGCCCGTCGACAACAAAAAAATCATTGGCTACCGTAAGGCCATGACCATGGAGCAGCTGCCCAAGCGCCTCGTGGTGGTGGGCTCGGGGGCCATTGGCGTCGAGTTCGCCTACTTCTACCGCACCATGGGTTCGGAAGTGACAGTTGTGGAGTTCCTGCCCCGCATCGTGCCGGTGGAGGACGAGGAAGTGTCGCGCCAGATGGAGAAGTCGTTCCGCAAAATCGGCGTGAACGTGCTAACCAGCGCCGAAGTGACCAAAGTGGACACCAGCGGCGAAGGCTGCCAAGTGACCATCAAAACTGCTAAGGGCGAGCAGGTAATCGCCTGCGACGTGGTGCTGAGCGCCGTGGGCGTCACCACCAACCTCGAAAACATCGGTATCGAAGAACTGGGCATCAAGGTAGAGCGCGGCCGTTTGGTGGTCGATGACTTCTACCAGACCAACGTGCCTGGCATCTACGCCATCGGCGACATTGTGCCCGGCCCCGCGCTGGCCCACGTGGCCTCGGCCGAAGGCATCATCTGCGTCGAGAAAATTGCCGGTCACCACCCCGAGCCGCTCAACTACCAAAACATCCCCGGCTGCACCTACGCCTCGCCCGAAATCGCCAGCGTGGGCTACACCGAAGCCGAAGCCAAAGCCAAAGGCTACGACGTGCTGGTGGGCAAGTTCCCCTTCTCGGCCTCGGGCAAAGCCAGCGCCGCCGGCGTGAAAGACGGCTTCGTGAAAGTCATTTTCGACAAGAAATACGGCGAGTGGCTCGGTGCCCACATGATTGGGGCCAACGTAACCGAGATGATTGCCGAGGTAGTGGTTGCCCGCAAGCTAGAAACCACCGGCCACGAAATTATTAAGTCGGTGCATCCGCACCCCACCATGTCCGAAGCCATTATGGAAGCTGCCGCCGCCGCTTACGGCGAGGTCATTCACCTGTAAAATGACACTATTAGAATGCAATGAGGCCCGGCTGACTAAGTCGGGCCTCATTGCGTTTCAACGTTTTGAAATCAGCTACCTTGCTGCTGTAACTGATTTTTTGAGATGAATTCTACCGATAACATCCTGCTCTACCAAGCTGCTGATGGGCAAATGCAATTGGAAGTTCAACTCAACCATGAAACGGTGTGGCTATCGCAGGCGCAGATGGTTGAACTGTTTGATACAACCAAGCAAAACGTGAGCCTTCATGTCAGAAATCTTTTTCGGGAAGGCGAATTGAGCGAGGAGACAAGTGTCAAGGATTCCTTGACACTTGTCTCAAAAGGCAGAAAATAATCGGTAAAATATTATAATCTCGATGTCATCATATCTGTTGGCTATCGGGTGAAATCACTGCGTGGGACGCACTTCCGCCAATGGGCCACCGGCATCCTGCGTCAGTACCTCGTGCAGGGCTATGCGCTGAACGAGAAGCGCCTGCGCGAAAGCGCCCGCCAGCTGGCCGACCTCAAGCGGCTGGTGCAGCTGCAAGGCGAAGTGGCGGCCAATCAGGAACTGACTTCCGACCAGTCGGCAGCCTTGTTGCGCGTGCTGGGCGACTACGCCCAGGCCCTCGACGTGCTCGACCAATACGACCACCAACAGTTGCAGGTGCGCGGCACGGCCACCGAGGAGCCTTTTACGCTGTGCAAAGAGCCCCTTTTATATTTGTAATAAGCTGATTTATAAATTACTCAATCTCCGATTTCTGCTTTTGAAACATGGCCTGGCCGCGTAGCAGCACGCGCAGACTTTTGCGGCGGAGTGAAATATTGGGAGCCGTGTTGCCGTCGTCTTCGAGGCGGTTTTTGTAGGCGGTCAGGATGTCGCGGTAAGAGATAACGCCGCTCACCTGCGCTTCGCTGCCGAGTACGGGCAGCACATCCACGTTTTCGCGGGCCATGCGCTCCACGGCGGTGCGCAGGGTATCGGTGGCCAGCACGGTGGAGGCGCGGGGCTGCAGCAGGGCGCTGATGGGCGCATGCTCATCGGCGTGCCAGCCGGCCAGGGCTACCGTGCTCACGATGCCGGCAAACGAGCCGTCGGGGTTCACGATGACGAGGTGCGGGCCGGTGGGCTCAGCTTCACGCTCGGTCCATTGGCGCACTTCGGCAATACTATTGTCGGTGCTGATGGCCAGCATGCCGTTTTGCAGCACGCGGCCCACGTTCACTTTGTCAAGCAGGTCGGGCTCGTAGTCGACGGGCGTTTTCACGCCGCGCCGGGCAATTTTTTCGGTCATAATGGTATTGCCCATCAGCAGAAACGATACCAGGTAGGCCCCCGTGCAGGCCCCCAGCAGCGGCAGCAACGCCTGCGCCTGGCCCGTGGACTCGACCGCAAACACGATGGACGTGAGCAGCGCCCGCGACGCACCGGCAAACATGGCCGCCATGCCCACCAGCGCCGCCAGCGGTAGCACAATATCGGAGGCCGGAAAGAAGTGCTTGATGGATACACCTAGCAGCGCGCCCGTAGCCCCGCCAATGGTGAGCAATGGAGCCAGTGTGCCGCCCGAAGTGCCGCTGCCCAGCGAAATGGCCCACGAGGCAAATTTGAGCAGGCACAGCGTTAGTAGTAAGCTAAGCGGGGCGTTGCCCGATAGCACGTCGGTAATATTCTCGTAGCCTACGCCCAGCGTGCGGGGCGCGAAATAGCCAATGCCGCCCACGGCCAGCCCGCCCAGCGCCGGCCACCACGCCCAATGAATGGGCAGCTCTTCAAACAGGTCCTCAATGAAATACACTAGCTTGGTGATGCCCACTGAAGCCAGCCCCACCAGCAGCCCAATGGCGCTGTAAGTGGCCAGCGCCCCGTTGCTGGGGGCCAGCAGCGTGGCCATCGGAAACACCGGCCCTTGCTCGAATAGCAAGTGGTGGCCCGCCGCCCCCGTGATGCAGGCCAGCGCCACCGGCAGCAGCGAGCGCGGCGAAAACTCGAACAGCAGCAACTCAATGGCCAGAAAAACCGCCGCGATGGGCGTGCCGAAAATGGCTGACATGCCCGCCGTCGCGCCAGCCGCGAGCAGCACCTTACGCTCGTGGTGGGTGATTTTGATGAGCTGCCCCAGCGTGGAGCCCAATGCGCCGCCCGTGGCAATAATGGGTCCCTCGGCCCCGAACGGGCCGCCAGTGCCAATGGAAATAGCCGCCGATAGCGGCTTGAGGTACATAATGGAGGGCTTGATGCGGCTCTGGTTGGTCAAAATCTGCTCCATGGCCTCCGGAATGCCGTGGCCCCGAATGGCCTTGGAGCCATAAATAGCCATCAGGCTGACGACGAGGCCCCCCAGGGCCGGAATGACTACTACCCACAGGCCCAAGTGGTTGTCGGCTGGGGTGTAGTATTCCAGCGCGAAGCTGCCATGGAAAACCAGGTTCGTAACCAGGTTAATCAAGTACACCAGCAGGCGGGCCACGAAGCTAATGGTGACGGCCACCAGTACGGCCAGGGCCGAAATGCGCACCAGCCGCCGCTTGTCGGGCGCTAGGCGGGGCCGCACGCCGTCGTCGGCCAGGGTAGAATCGAGCGAGGGGGCAATGGGAATGCCAGCCTGCGCCAGCGGCAAATGTTTCATAGAATAGCTAGGAGGTGAAGGCCCATTGAAGGGCCACCGAACATATACGAACCTAGGTTACGCCGGATGAGTGCCCCGTGAACCAAACAGCTGAAGGTAGCTGGGGACTATTCCGGCCCAACCTCCAGCGGTACCGCCGCCGGCTTTCGCTTCCAGCTTACCAGCCACACGCCCAGGAAAATGAGCGCCGCCTGCCCGGCTTTGCCCCAGGTGAGGTGGTCTTTGCCCAGGGCCACGGCGATGAGCACGGCCAGCACCGGCTGCGGGTAGATGTAGACGCCGAGCAGGGCGGGAGAGGCGTATTTAAGCGCCCAGTTGTTCAGTAGATAGGCCAGGATGGTGAGGAAAACCACCATGTAGCCGATTTCGAGCCAGATGAACAGCGGGAAGTGGGCGTAATCGGCCGACAGCGCATCGCGCCAGCCCACCGGCACCGCAATGAACGCGCCCACCAAAAACACCCGCGCCAGCACCGTGAAAGCGTGGTACTTGCGCATGAGCGGGGCCGATAGCACCAGATACAGGCCGAACACCGTGGCGTTGGCCAGAATGAAGAGGTTGCCCAGCGTGGCGTTGGGGTACACCGCGGCCTGCGCGTTGCGGCCCAGAATGAGCAGGCCCGCACCTACCAGGCCCACGGCAATGCCCAGCACGCGCGGCAGCGTTATCTTTTCTTTTAGCAAAAAGGCTGAAGCTACTACCACCACAATGGGCGCGATGGTTTGGAGCAGCGAGGCACTGATGGGCGAGGTCAGGTTCAGGCCCGAAAAAAATAGCAGCTGGTTCACCCCAATGCCCAGCACGCCACAAGCCAGCGAGCGGATATTATCGGCCCGGCCGGTAATTTTATCCTGCGGGGCCACGAAGTATTTGATGGCGGCGAAGAACAGCGCCGCCCCCACAATGCGCAGCGTCACGATGCCAAACGGCCCCATGTACTTCGGCATCACGTCTTTGGAGAGCGAGTAGTTGGCCGCGTAGATGAGGGCAACGAAAAACAGGGCCGCGTGCACGCGGAGGGAATTGCGCATAGGAGGGAAGCAGGTCGTTGCGCGAAGTAGCGCGAACTTTGTCGTTCGCGGCCCGCGCCGGTGGAACTGGCCCGTGCCAGAATCGTTCGGGGCCGCGA
>JALYUH010000100.1 GCA_030853985.1 Bacteroidota bacterium
CGCCTGCGCTTTGCCGGGGCCGCGCCGGCCACCATCGCCCCCGAAACCCGCACCGCCGAGCACCGCAGCTACTTCCTGGGCCGCGACCCGGCGCACTGGGCCGCCGATGTGCCCGGCTACCGGGCCCTGCGCTACGATGGCCTGTGGCCCGGCATCAGCGCCCGCCTCTACGAGAGCCGGCAGCAGCAGCTGGAATACGATTTCGTGCTGGCCCCCGGGGCCGATGCCGCCGCCATTGGCCTGCGCCACGAAGGGGCCGATGCCCTGACGCTGGACGAGGCCGGCAACCTCGTCATTCAAACCAGCGTGGGCACCGTGGTCGAGCACACCCCGCAGGCCTGGCAGGCCGATGCCGCCGGCCGCCGCCAAGCCGTGCCCTGCCGCTACGTATTGAAGGACAGCATCGTGCGCTTCGCCCTGGGCCAGTACGACCACGGCCGCCCGCTCGTCATCGACCCGGTGGTGGTGTTTGCCAGCTACACTGGCTCGGCGGCCAACAACTGGGGCTTCACGGCCACCTACGACCCGGCCGGCAACCTGTACTCGGGCGGCATTGCGTTTGAGGTGGGCTACCCGACCACGGCAGGGGCCTTCCAAACGTCTTTCAAGGCGCTGGTCGACATTGCCATCATCAAGTTCAATACCCACGTGAGCGGGCCGGCGGCGCGGGTGTGGGCCACCTACCTGGGCGGCAGCAGCGCCGACTTCCCGGCCAGCCTGGTGGTGAACAGCCAAGGCGAGCTGCTGGTGCTGGGCACCTCGGGCTCCGATGACTACCCCGTGACGAGCAACGCGGCGCAGCTCCGGTTTGCCGGCGGCGTGCCCACCGACCCCTTCGGCTACGGCCCGCCCTACGACTCACCCAACGGCTCGGACCTGGTCATCACCCGCCTCAACGCCACCGGCACCGGCCTGGTGGGCTCGACTTATTTGGGCGGCACCGGCAACGAGGGCCTGCTGCCGCTGGCAACCGGCACCTCGGCCAGCGGCACGGCTTTGCAGCTGGCCCACAACTACGGCGACCCTTTCCGGGGCGATATTTTCGTGGATGCGGCCGACAATGTGTACCTGGCTTCGCACACCACGTCCAGCAACTTTCCGGTGGCCCGGGGGCTGGGCGGCGCCTACCGGGGTGGCACTTCCGACGGGGTGGTGGTGAAGCTCGCGCCCGGCCTTGATGCCGTGCGCTGGGCCAGCTACCTGGGCGGCAGCGGGGCCGATGCCGCCTACTCGCTGCAGGTGGAGCCCGGCAGCGGCGACGTGTACGTGGCCGGCGGCACGCTCAGCGCCAACTTTCCGACTACGGCCGGCGCGTACCGGCCCACCCGGCCCGGCAACGTGGACGGCTTTGTGGCGCGCATTTCGGCCAGCGGCACCAGCCTGCTGCGGGCCACCTACGTGGGCACGGCGGCCTACGACCAGGCGTATTTCCTGCAGCTGGGCACCGATGGCGGCGTGTACCTGCTGGGCCAGACGCAGGGGCCGTTTCCGGTGTCGGCGGGCCTGTACACCACACCCGGCGGCACGCAGTTCATTCAGAAGCTCGATGCCAACCTGGCCCAGAGCCAGTTGGCCACCGTGTTTGGCAGCACGGCCCCGGGCAGCGCCGGGCAGGTCAACCTCGACCCCACGGCCTTTCTGGTCGACCGCTGCGACCGGGTGTACGTGTGCGGCTGGGGCGGGCAGGTGAATGGCCGCACCACGCCCACCTCGCCGGCCATGTGGCCCTACCTCGATGGCAACGGCACTACCGACGGCCTGCCCATCACCACCAACGCCGCCCAGCCCACCACCGATGGCTCGGACTTTTACCTGGCCCAGTTCGCGGCCGGCCTCACGCGCCTCGACTACGCCACTTACTACGGCGACACCACACCCAACACCGAGGGCGAGCACGTGGACGGCGGCACCTCACGCTTCGACCCGCGGGGCATTGTGTATGAGGCCGTTTGCTCGTGCTTCTCGACCACGGGCTTCCCTATTCCGGCCGGGGCCAACACCTACTCCGTGGTGAATGGCAGCAGCTTTCCGGGCTTCGCGGCCAACTGCAACAACGCGGCCTTCGTGCTCGATTTCCGCCCCGAAGTGGCCGACGCGGGCGCCGACCAGAGCGTGTGCGCCAACGCCGGCCCCGTGCCGCTGGCTGGCAACCCCACCGGCGGCATCTGGACCGGGCCGGGCGTGAGCGGCAGCCAAGGCGCGGGCTACGTGTTCACGCCCTCGGCCGCGCTGGTGGGCGTGCAAACCCTCACCTACACGGTGCCCAGCACGGGCCTGTGCACCACCACGGGCACGCGCCGCATTACGGTGGTGGCGACGCCCACGGTGGTTTTTACGCCGCTGCTGCAAAGCCTGTATTGCGCCGGAGCCCCCAACCCCGTGCCCGTCCGGCTGATGGCCACGCCCGCCGGCGGCACGTTCAGCGGGCCGGGCGTGAGCGGCAGCGCGGCCACGGGCTACATCTTCACGCCCACGCTGGCGGCGGGCACCTACCAGCTGGCCTACGCCGTCACGGTGGGCATCTGCACCGTGCAAACCAGCCAGGCGGTGGTATTTGCGCCGCCACCTATTGCCACGCTGGCGGCCGATACCACCATTTGCCCCGGCAGTGCCCCGGTGGCGCTGCGCGGCAGCCCGGCGAGCGGCATTTTCAGCGGGCCGGGCGTGAGTGGCACGGTGGCCACGGGCTTCACCTTTGCCGCGCCGGCCGGGCAGGCGGGGCCGTTCACGGTGAGTTACGTGGTCACCAGTGCGGCGGGCTGCACGGCCACGGCCACGCGGCGCATTGCGCTGGCCGTGCCACCCGCCCTTAGCCCCGGCCGGGTGGCCATGCCCTGCCCCGAAACGCAGCTGGCACCCCTCACGGTGCAGTTTTCGCTGGGCAGCAGCGCCGCTGGCCTGGGGCTGAGCTGGGATTTTGGCGATGGCACGCAGTCGGTCGATACCAACCCGGCCCACACCTACGCCACGCCCGGCACCTACCAGCCCCGGCTGCGGGTGCGCTACTCCGGGGCGCGCTGCGAAACGGTGGTGGCCCTGGCCCCGGTGTTGGTGCTGGAGCGTAAAATCCCCAACATCATCACTCCCAACGGCGACGCGAAAAACCAGACGTTTAAGCTCGGGCCCGACTGTGCGCCGCACTTGCAGGTGTACTCGCGCTGGGGCCAGCTCGTGTTCGACAGCCCCGCCTACCACGACGAATGGAGCGCCCCCGGCCAGCCCGACGGCGTGTATTACTACCTGCTCTCCTATCCCGACGGCCACCGCCTGAAGGGCTGGGTAGAAGTGCGGCGCTAGGAGAAGGGCCGCCCGCCTAATCGCCGCAGTTTCGTTGCCAAATTAGCCGCTGACTTCATTCCTTTAAACAGTAAATTGTGAACTGGACCAAGTTTCTAGGCCGCTGGTGGCACCACCCGCCGCCCGCCCCTCGCCTGTTTGCCGACCCGCTCGACTACGCGCTGGCCCTGACCCTGCCGGGCTCTTTTCAGGGCGAGCGGGTTGCCCCCGCCCAGGCGGTTTTCCCGGTTCTGTTGCCGGACCAACAGGTGGCCGTGACCCGGCAACTGGCGGAACTCCAGGAGCTGGCTACCAGTCTGGGCCAGCAGGTAAACCGCCGGGAAATAACCCAAGGTGATGCCTTGGACCGCATCTGGCAAGCCTACCCGCAGCTCGACCGCTCTAATCTGGGCACCCTGCTGTGGCAGGCGTTCGTGGCCACCCGTTAGGCCCGGCGGCCCCGGGCATTATGGGGGCTGATTAGCTGGAATCACGGCCTCCGCAGCCCTGCACCCGCTGCCGCCCAGCAGCGGCAGCGACACAAGCCCCCCTCTGTTTAACGTAATATGTCGAAAGCAATCGAGTGTTACTTTATGCGCAAGTATTTGTTAATCAGAAAGCAAACTAATGACTAACAGCTAATGGCTAACAAATTACTGGCCCTGCCGTGGGCGGGCCAATTGGGTCATTAGCCACCGCACGTCGTCCCAGCCGGGCAGCAGGTCGGCCCAGGTGGCCCCAATGGCGTGGCGGTAGTGGGCGAACAGGTACAACGTGCCCGCCGTGTAGGCCAGCGTCATGCTTAGGGCCGCGCCGATGATGCCCAGACGCGGCACCAGCAGCAGGCAGCCCGGCACCGTGAGGGCCAGGCCCAGCAGCGTGGCGTGGTTGTTCACGCCATAGCGGCCCACCCCGGCGAAGTACGTGCTGGCCTGCATGCCCGCCCCGTT
>JALYUH010000117.1 GCA_030853985.1 Bacteroidota bacterium
GGCCACGCTCACGCTGCACTACTACCAGGTGCTGCCCGTTACGGAGCCTTCCGCGCCGGAATCGCCGGTGGCGCCACGCTTCCGCCAGGCGTTTGGCTGGAGCTGGGGCCTGCTGATGGACTTGGCCATTGCATTGGCCTACGCCTGGCCCGCGCTTTTGCTGGCGGCGCTGGGTACCTGGGGGCTGCACCGCTGGAAATTGCGCCAGTCGGTTGCGGAATAAATATTCCGATTGAGCGATAACCAAGCGCAATTTCCAACATGGCTATATGAGTTCACCGCCAACCGGCGTTGCTGATAAACCGCGCGCCGAAGCCGCCATTTCGTTTCACTTTGCGACCAGAAAACCATGAAAAACTCCTGGGTATTTACGCTTGTCCTGGCGACTCTTTTAACCAGCTGCGGCGAAGCAAATCATCAATTTTCTAAGGAAGCTGCAAAGTCGTCCATTTTGATGGATGTTGCGCCGATGTCGGTTCCCCCGCCGCCCGGCTCCCCCGATACGGAAGAGGTTGAAGACGCCGCCGCCCCCGGCGCGGCCGCCCCGCTGCCTATTCCGACGGGCGTCGTGTCCCCCTCGCGTCTGCTCATCTACCACGCCGAACTGCGCCTACGCGTGCCCAGCCTGCCCCGCGCCAGTGCCCGCCTCGACAGCCTGGTGCGCCGCAATGAGGGGTTCCTGAGCGCCGCCACCGAAACCCGGGCCGACGGCGAATGGCGGCAGTTCATGACCATCCGGGTGCAGCCGGCGCGCTTCCACGGCCTGCTGGCGGCCCTTGGCGGCCTGGGTACCGTGGAGGAAAAGAAGCTAACCACCGACGACGTAACCGCCCAGCACGCCGACGTGGCCGCCCGCCTGGCCACCAAGCGTGCCGTCGAAAAACGCTACGTCGACCTGCTTACCCGCGCCCGTAAAATCAGCGAAATCCTGGAAATAGAAGGTAAGATTGGCGAGGTGCGTGAGGAAATTGAAAGCACCGAAAGCCGCCTCAAAACCCTCGACGACGAAGTGGGCTACTCCACCATCTCGCTCGCCTGCTACCAGGTGCTGCCGCAGCCGGTGCCCGAAGCCCCGGTCGTGTCGTTCGCCAGCCGCGTGGTCGAGTCCTTCTACACCGGCTGGACACTGCTCACGGGCCTCTTCATCGGTCTGGTGGCCGTATGGCCGCTCTGGCTGCTGGCCCCGGCGGCGTGGTGGTGGCTCCGTCGGTGGCGGAAGCGGCAGCTGGCCGCCTAAAATCAAACATAAAAGGCCTTCCACGCGCGTGGAAGGCCTTTTATTGTGCGTTTAACGATACAGCTACCTAGTCGATAATCATGTCCACCACGGCATTTACGACCGATAGGGCCAGGCTGAAAAGTAGCGCATTCAGGAAGCCGTGCACGTCGAAGCTGCTCATCAGGTAATCGGCCAGTTTCACGATGATGACATTGATGACCAGCAAAAACAGCCCTAGGGTGATGATGGTAATGGGTAGCCCCAGAAGCTGCAGAATGGGTTTCACAATCGCATTTAACACAGCCAGCACAATTATAAGAATCGCCGCGCCGCCTACGCCGCTCAGCGTTACGCCCGGTAGCACGAGGCTCAGGCCGTATACCAGCACGGCCGACAGAATAAATTTGAGGATAAAGCTCAACATGTGAAAAAAAGAGTTTAGGGTGAGAAAAGCTTATTCGGCGTGCATGCCTTTGGCCGTGAGCCGCCCTTGCGATACGGCCATCCAGTTGCAAAGTTGGTAGAGCAGGCGCGCGCCCACCATGGCGTTCCACTCGGTATCGCCGGGGGCCACTTCATTCAAATCGCAGCCGATAATTTCGATGCCCTCCCGCACAATGGAGCGGATGAGGTAAGTGGCTTCCTCGAATCCCAGCCCGCCGGGCACGGGCGTGCCGGTGCCCGGGCACAGCTTGGGGTCGAGGCCGTCGATATCGAAGCTGATATAAACCTTCTTGGGTAGTTGCGCGATGATTTTGCCGCATACCTTCTTCCACGACTTTTTGGCGAACTTCTCATCGCTCAGAAACCGCTGGCTAAACAGCGCCACGCGACCATTGGAATGCTCGATAACTTCGGCCTCCTGCTGGCAAAAATCGCGGATGCCCACCTGCACCAGCTTCTTCACCTGCGGCAGTTCCAGCGCGTTGTGCATGATGCTGGCGTGCGAGTATTGGAAGCCCTCATAGGCCGGGCGCAGGTCGCAATGGGCATCGAACTGCAGAATGGCAAACTCCGCGTGGCGCTCGGCCAGCGCGTGCAGGTAGCCCAGCGGGGTGCTGTGGTCGCCGCCCAGCAGCACCACCCCCTTGCCCGCATCAAGTAGCGCACCGGTGCGCTCTTTCAGGCTTTGCATCATCTTTTTGCCAGCAGCCGTCACCCGCACGGGCACGCCTTCGTGCTGCGAGCGGCCGGCTTCAGGCTGGCCCTCTTCAAGCCAGCCGATGTATTCGGCGGCCAGCGGGCGCAGCTCACGACTGGCACTGGCAATGGTTTCGTCGGCCTCATCGAGGGCTAAGCCCAGCTTCCAGGCGTTGGGAATATCCGAATCGTAGAGGTCAACCTGCAGCGAGGCTTCGTGAATGGCGGCGGGGCCATCGGCCGTGCCGGCGCGGTAGCTCACGGTCACTTCCCACGGCACGGGCACTACTACTACCTGGGCCTCTTCGGCGGTGAAGGGCAGGCCAAACAAGCCACCTTCGGCCTCGCCGGGAGCGTTGGGGTCGAAAGACGCAATTTTCTTGGCGAGCGCTTCGGATGGAGGCATTGGAGTTGGTTTCAAAATAACTAGAGAAGAAGTTGGCGAAAACACGTCATGCTGAACCCACGAAACTCGGTGCTGTCCACAGACCAATTGGTCCGCAGCAACAAGTTGTTTCGCCAGTTCAGCATGGCTAACGGCGTGAATATGATTTGAGTAACAAGCCCACCGAATAAACGAGCCCCCGGAAAGGTTAAGCCGACATCTGGCGACCCAGAAAGTCGTAGCTTCGGATAATTTCGAGGATTTTTTCGAATGTTACACGGTCAAAGAAAAGCATCAGCGGCAGTTCCACCATGTTGTCGCGGTCGGAGAACTGCGTGATGACCGAGAAGATGAGCGGCTGAAGCTGCTGCTCCGGCAGCAGGCTCTGCATCGAATCGGCAATGTCGCCGTGCGGGGCCACGGGCGGGGCGCCGTATATGTTGGCTTTCAAAATGTTGGCCAGCTGCGTAACGAGGGCTCCGGTGATGATGTTGCTGATTTCCAGCAGCAGCGACTCTTGCAACTCGTTGATTTCGAGCGAATCGGCACTGGTTTGCATGCGCAGGCACACCCGCGACAATCGCTGCACGTGCTGGCCCGAAAAGAACATGAGCGTGGTGCCATTAAAATCGCCGCGAATATCGGACTGAATGGGTACGTGGCGCGACTGGTACTCGCGCACCTTCGACAGAATATCGTTGCTCATCAGCAAGTCGATGCTGGGCACTTCGAGTAGCACGCGCTCCTGGGCAATTACGGCGAACGAATCGGCGGCGCGAGCCAGGCCAATGTTCAAAATCTCGCGGATTATATCACGCTCTAACTCGGTCATCGATAAATCCATAACGGCGAAAATAGGGGAAGTGCAGCGGCGAGGACTGGGGGTGAAAGAAAAGGAAATTTAAGCGCGCTTGGCCAGGAACAGGCGAGTCAGCGCCGGCACGTCGAGTACCAGGCATACCTGCCCGCTGCCCAGCAGCGTAACCCCCCCGAACAGGTCGATGGTATCCAGCGGCTTGCTAAGGGGTTTGATGACAATGTTTTGCTGCCGGATAAATCGGTCGACGATTAGGCCCAGGCGGCGGTTGTTATAGTTGACGACGAGCACCTGCTGCGTGCCGCGCAGGTCGTCTTTCGATGCCAGTGGCAAGGGCTCATCGCCCTCATCATACAGCAGTTGGCGCAGGTGTACCAACGGCACGGCCTGCTCCTGGAAATGCGTGACGAGCAATCCGCCCACCAGCGAAAGCTGACCGGGATGCAGTGCCAGTACCGTGTCGGTGTGCATGAGGGGCACGGCGTAGGGTCGGTCCTCCACTTCTACCAGCAAGGCTCCTTTCACGGCAATGGAGGTGGGCAGCACCAGCGTGAACGTGGTACCCGCGCCCATTTCCGATTCCACGCGCAGCTGCCCGCCCAGCGAGTCGAGAGCCAGCTTCACCACATCGAGGCCCACGCCGCGGCCTGAGATGTCGGTAATTTTTTCGGCCATCGAGAAGCCCGGCTCGAACAGTAGCGCCCATACCTGCTGCTCATCGAGCCGGAGGGCTTCGGTAGCGCTCACGAGGCCGCGCTCCACGGCCTTCTTGCGCACCGCTTCGGTGTTGATGCCCCGGCCGTCGTCGCGCACCTGAATCAGCACGTCCTCGCGGTCGGTGAGAGCCGAAAGCGTGAGGTGGCCCACGGCGGGCTTGCCAGCCTGCTGACGTTGTTCGGGCGTTTCGAGGCCGTGGCTGACGGCGTTGCGCACCAGGTGCAGCAGCGCGTCGGTGATTATTTGCAGGATGTTGCGGTCAATCTGCACATCCTGCCCGCTCAAAACCAGCTCTACCTCCTTGTTTTCGGCGGTTGCCACATCGCGCACCACGCGCGGAAACTTGTTCAGCAGCACCCCCACGCCCACCAAGCGGGCATCCATCACGCTGTACTGTAGGTCGTCGGAGATGCGAAACAAGTGCTGGGCAGTGGCCAGCAAGGCCGGGTTGCCCAGCTCCTGGGCCAGCGTCATCACGCGGTCGCGGTCAATCACGAGCTCACCTACGAGGTTCAGCAAGTTATCGAGTTTCTTCACCTGGATATACACCAGGTCCGAAAGCTCCATTTTCTTGCCCGCTTCCTCTTCCGATTCCGCTTCTTCCTCCGCGTCAATAATAGGAGCTTCGCCCCGCACCAGGCGGTCGAGATTTTCGAGCAGGGCCGTGGCATCGGGCAGGGGCTGGTCGGCCCCCACGGCCCGAATCATGGTGCCCATCACATCAACTCCGGTGAACACCACCTTGGCCAGCGCCCCCCCAAAATCCCGCTGCTTGTCCCGAATCAGGCCAAACAACGTTTCGAGGTGGTGAGCCACTTCGCCCAGGTCCATGAAACCCATGGCGCGGGCATTGGCCTTGAGGTTGTGCATGAGCCGGAACAGCTCGTTCAGCGCCGGGCCGGCGTCGGTGTTGCGTTCCAACTCGCTCAGGTGCCGGCTCATGGAGTCGTAATACTCCAGGGCCTCGGCCATGAACATCTCGCGGTATTCTTGGTCGCGGGTTTTCATAGGCCGATGAAACTTGAGGTAACCCGTTGGTCCTTCGCCGCGCACAGGCACCACCCGCCAAAACTGGCAGGCTGGCAAACCAGCGCGAGGCGTAGACCAACCACCTTACGCGGCCGATTCAGCGGCGTCGTCCTGCAGCGCCGAACCCACGATTTCCAGCACTTTCTCTTCCGAGAAGGGCTTCACGATGTAGGCAAGGGCACCGTTTTCGATGGCTTCGGTTACGATAACCTCCTGGCCCACGGCGCTGCACATCACCACTTTAGCACTGGGCTGAATCTGGCGCAGGCTTTTGAGCACGTCGAGGCCGGTATTGTCGGGCAGAATCACGTCGAGCGTAATCAGGTCGGGATTGGTCGAAGCGGCCATTTCCACCGCCTGCGCGCCATTGGCTGCCTCGCCTACCACTTCGTAGCCGGCATCGGTCAGCATATTTTTGAGCATCGTACGCATATAAAAAGAGTCGTCGACGATGAGGATGCGCTTGTTCATGGAATTGGGTAACGTGAGTATATTTAAGAGAAAGCTACTGCTCCGCTCAGAGCAGCCCGCCGCTTGTGTACGGGCTACGCGCTACGAAGATGTTGTTTTCGTGGGCAGCTTCATTACTTCGGTGGGCGTGAGCAGTTTACGCATGTCAAGCACAATGATAATACCACCTTCGGGCAGCTTGGCGATGCCTTCAAGATACTTGTCGCGGGTGTTGGAATCCTGCACGAATTCGGGGGCCGGCTCAATCTGGCTTAGCGGCAGCGTGAAGGGCCGGGGCACTTCGCGCACCACTAGTCCGAGGGTGTAATCGGCGGCTTCCACGGCCACGGTATAGGTACGCTCGGGCAGGTCGCGGCCGGCCGGGCGCAGCCGGAACCGCTCTTCCAGGTCGATGATGGCGATGATATCGCCGCGCAGGTTGGCAATGCCCTTGATGAAGGGCGGCGTTTTAGGCATCCGCGCCACATCGGGCGTCACGGTTACTTCCTTCACCTGCTCGATGCGGATGCCGTAATCCTCGTCGCCAAGGCGGAACACGATGAGCTGCACTAGCTCGACCGGTTTGGCGCGCTCGGGTTTGGCGGTGGAAGTTGCGGCAACGGACTGGGC
>JALYUH010000130.1 GCA_030853985.1 Bacteroidota bacterium
GCTGAAGGGTGCATGAGCTTGATTCCTGCGTTCTACCTGGCGGACACCTTGGCCCCGCGTTTCCCGACTACCGCTGCCGCGCTGACCGCAGCCCTCACGGCTGCCGGCTCTAGTGTAGCGACACTCCCCGGCACGCGGGATGTATGGGCCCGCGACTACATGCCCTTGCCTACACCGAGCGGTAACAGGGTGTTGTTTCGCTACGCGCCGGACTACCTACGCCCCCGCCGTTACCGGTCCACCATTACCGACGCTGCCGCCGTGCTTCGTTGCCTTGGCCTGCCGTTCACACCCAGCCCTCTTATCGTGGATGGCGGCAACGTCGTCCGTCGTTTCGGCCGAGTCGTCATGACCGACAAAGTGCTGCGCGAAAACCCGGAAATGCCCCCGGCTCAGTTGTTATCCTTACTGGCCGACACATTGGAAGTTGACCGCATTGACTTGGTGCCCGCCCACCCCAAGGATTTCACTGGCCATGCCGATGGTTTGGTGCACTTGCTAGACGAACGCACCGCACTCATCAACGACTGCCGTCATCAGGAACCGTCCTTGTGGGCCAGCCTGCAGGCTGCGTTACGCCGCGCCGGCTTCGAATGCGTGCCCTTGCCCTACAACCCCTACCAAAACCCTGATTTCACCTCCGCAGTAGGGGAGTACATCAATTTCCTGCGCGTAGGCACGACAATCATTGTCCCAACCTACCAGCAGGCCGAAGATGATGCGGTACTGCGTCGCCTGCAGGCTCTTTATCCAGGTCACAACATTATTCCCATTGATGGGAAAGCCATTGCCAGACAAGGCGGCGTATTCCACTGCGTAACATGGTCGAGCGAGGCACCTGTGCATTCGGGCGAATGAAGAAAGGTAAAGGATAAACCAAAACGAGCGGACCATCTGGCCCGCTCGTTTCATTTCCACGCTACACCTCAAAGTGCGGCCGGTCTTTAAACCCCGGCCAGTCGCCGCCCCAATGCACCCGCGCATCCGCCGCCTTCATCAGCCGTGCAAACTTGCTCAGCAGCAACCCCGACCACGACACCGACCCATCGGCCAACAGAAAGGCCACGTCCAGCGCCCGGCTCGGCAGCGCGTTGTGCTTTGATTCCCCGCCGCGCTTATACGTCACCACCGGCCCCGGCGCGCTCCGGCCGCGGGTGTACAGCTCATCCTGCCGTTCCGCCGACCGATACCCTTCCGTCACAATCGGCAACCCCAGCAGCCGCAGCCCCGGGTCGCCCGACCAGCGCCGCAGCGCCACCTGATACGCCGCCACCAGCTCCGGCCGCACCTCCGCTAGCCGCGCCGCCTGCCGCACCATCTGCGTCACGTTCAGCCGCGGCGCTACCCGCTTGCCAATTGCATAAGGGGCCCTGTCCTCCATGTTAGCGGGGTCCGGCCCCATCCGCCGGCTGTTCCGTACCACCATCTACCGAAGCCCCCGGCTCTACCGTCAGCGCCGACAGCCCCGCCGTCAGCGACCCCACCAGCACCAGGTACCCCGCCACCGAAACCACCGCTGCAGGCAGGGCCACCGGAGCCGTTACCAGCACCAGGCCCAGCCCCCCAATGGCCTTGCCCACCGCGCTAACCTTGCGCCAAAACGTCGGCGACGGCAGCGCCACCCGGTCCAGCAGACTTAGCTTCTTAACAGATTCCATGCGCCAAAACAGTTTAAAGTGAAATAGTTGCTTTCCAATGCCGAGCCCCACGCCCTAGCTTTTCTCAACTCCGGACGGCGGCTCAGCAGGAGCGGGGGGCACCACGGCCGGTAGCTTCACCACTGCCTCGGGCTGCTGCATTGCTTTTCGAATCGTGGCCCAGATGGTGACTGCCGCCACAATCACTTGTATCACCAGATGTCCGTACATCTCAATCGTATGCGGATTGGCTGGCGCTAATTCCTGCGTCAGCACTTGCCCAGCGAGTGCCGTGCCCAGGATATGGAGCAAGTGACCGGTCTTTGTATCAGCGAAAAACATGACTTCGTGGTTAATGATAGGGTACTGCCTATTTTATACGAAATTACGAACATATTTCACTTTCAGATACAATCCATTCAGCGTATCAGAAATTGTATTTATTTGGGGGTGCCCCCGGCCCTCCGCGCTGCTTCGGGCCGGGGTCGGGCTATCCAGGGCTCCGCTTCGCTGCGGTGCTGCGCACAGCTCCCGCTGGTCGCTCCCTTCCTATCCCTCACCTACTTCTCCCGCCACTTAGCGAAGCTCCAGCCCCAACCCGTCAGCGGGACGGGCCGCACCGGAAGGGGTGCCGCCCGTCCCTACCGAAGCCCACCGCCCGCGCCGGCCGCCATTCCGCTGCGGGGGCCACGCTGCGCTCCGTTCGCTCCCTCGCTGCGTACCTCCGCTCGTTCGCTCACTATGCTTGCAGGCTCCCTCCGCTCCATAGCGTCCCGCGCTCAACCCACCCGCCAGCAGCTGCATCCGTGACTCCTGCTTCACCCGCCCACGCCCGGCCCCGCCTCTCAAAAGTCGGCCAGGCCGCGCTACCCATCCGCCAGTTGCGGCGGGCCGCTTCCCTACAGGGACGCCAGATGAGGCCGCCCTTGGTGCTACCGTTGCCCCAGTTTCTCCCAGCGGGCCGAACCACTCCCTCCGGTCGGGTTCAGCCCTACCAACACCAACGCCAGCCTTCCGCACCAGCTGCCGTGCCGCGCAGGGCCAGAAAAAAGGCCCCACGCCGCCCGTCCGCACCCCCTGATTTGGTTGCAGGCCGCAGGCCGAAAAAGCCTGCCGCCCGCCAGTAAAGTTTGCGTTCAGGCCACGCAGGCAGAAGCAAGGCCCGCTTCGCGGAGGGTTTCATTGGGGAAAGCCCCAAACCCCTGCCATCATGCCCCGGCTAACGCCCGGTCATCCTCCTCGGCTTCCGCAGCCCGAAAATGCGAATAAAGCATTTTTCGGGCCGCTACCGCCTCACAAGGCCGGCTCCGCCGAGTTTTCATTGGGGGCCTCAGCCCGTCCCCCAAACCCCCAAGGCAAGGCATTTAGGGTGTTGTGTCAGCGCCGCCCCGGTGCCATTTTCGGTCCGGTAGGGGGCCGTTAGTCCAGGGGCAGCAACTCGCAGCGCCGGCCCAGCCGTCTGGCTGCCTTCAGCGCGCTTAGCGTGCCTTTGCTTTTGCCGTCCCACACCACCAGCACCAGCGTGGCCCGCTTCACTATCTCGGCGTTGCGCACGTGGGTGGCCGCCGTGGGGCCGTGGGTGGCATAGTCGGGCCGCAGTTCCAGTAGCGGCACCCCATTGGCCCGCGCCCAGGCCGCCGCCAGCCCGTCCACGCCGGCCGCGCCACCGCTCACCACCTGGTCAGGGGCCAGTTCCGCCAGCCGCGCCGCCAGTGCCGCGCATTTCGCTATGCCCCGGCTGCCCACCACGGCCACTATCTTTTTATCCTTTTCCATGCTACAAGTTACGAATAAGTTATTACAATATGTTCCACGTGGAGCATTATTTATTACATTTTTATTAGTAATTAATAGTAACAAATTAGAAGTTTTGCCGTATATTCGTATAAGAAATGGGAAAGACCTGTTTCGCATTGCGCTTGCGGCGCGAGTTGGGCCCGGCCCGCTTTGCAGCGCACCTCACGGCTAACCCTTACAGCCATGCAACCCAACCAACTTTTGCAGCTCGCCGCTGCCGCCTGGAAAGGCCCCGCCCTCTGCCCATTTGCTGGCATTTGGGTCTCGCAGTCCGCCGCCACCTACGACCAGGGCGGCACCTCTTGGTACATCAGCCTCAAGCTAGCCCAGCAGCCCGCCAAAGGGCAGCCCCGCCCGGACTTCAAAGGCACCGGCAAGTGCCCCTTTCACGCGCTACGGGAAGCTTTCCGTTCCATGCGCGCCATGTACCCCGGCTATGCCTTCGGGGCCGTGTGGGAGGTTCTCAAGGCCGAGGATGAGTTTGCCGGCGTCCCCGCCCATGCTTAGCCTAGTTCTAGCCCCAGCCGCGCCCGCTACGGGTGCGGCTGTTGGCCAGGCCGCTATCAAAATGGCCGCCTTGCAGGCCACCCTGGCCCGGTTAGCGGCCAAGTACCCGCCCCGGCCCCAGGTAGCGCCCGCGCCCGCGCCGGCTCCCATCAACTCGGCCGCCACCGCCGCCCGCCACGCGCTGGCCCGTGCTCATTCGGCCATGTTTGATGCCCGCGCCGCCAAGTATGCGCTGCGCGATGATTACCGCTCTGGTCCCGGCCGCTTTGCCCAACTGCGCGCCGCCATCATTCGCTACCAGCAGGCCCGCGCCGCTTACGCCGCCGCAGCCGCCGCTTTTCACGCCAGCCCCGCCGGTGCTGCCTTGCAGGCCGCCCGCGCCAAGTACCCCCTTTTCTAGCCATTTGGCCCGCGCTGCTACGGCGCGGGCCACTAAGCCCGCCAGCAATGCAATACGAACCAACGGAGGCCGAGCTAAACGGCCTGAGCGGCGATGAAATGGCCGCCGATGAAGCCCAGGCAGCCTATTACGAGCAGCAAGAGGAGTGGGAGCGCCAGGCCCACTACCACCACGAGCAGGAGCAAGAAGCGTGGGGAGAGGGCGAATACGAGCAGATGATTTTCGAGGTCGAAGGCTACTAGCGGCCTGCCTCATCCATTCTTTCACCAGGGGCCGCCCCAAACCGGCGGCCCCACAAAACAGCCTCAATCATGCCTAAAACGGCTACTTCCTACCAGCCCCATTTGCTCGACCCGCACAGCGCCGAGCCGCAGCCGGTCAGCCCCAAAAACGGCCGCAGCTTCAAGCTGGCCGAATTGTACACGATGCTCGATTGTCAGCGCGTGGACGTGGTGCGCGTAACCGAGGAGTTGATTTTGATAATCGACGACGAGGGCAAGTTCCGCAACCCGGCCTACCTCAATCTGCTGGCCACCTACCTCTGGTACCAGCACCAGCCCGAAGCGCGGGGCGTCGATAGCATCGTGGGCCGCGCCATCCTGTGCCACGACCAGCAATTCCGGTAATCCATCCAGGGGCTGGCCAGCGCCGGCCCCGCATTTTCTCACCCCATGGCCAAAGACCTCTCAAAAGACCTCGCTCCAACCTTCCGCGTCTTCATCCGCCGTCATCCACAGGGTGGCTTTACCTGGACGCGCCGCGAACCAGGCAAGCCCAAGCGTGGCGGTTGCCGCCGTGCTACCCAAGCAGAGGCCATCGCGGCCGCACTTGAATACATCGAAGACTAACACCAAAAACGGCGCAGGGGCCGGCCGCCAACTGGCCCCGCTTTTTTTCATTCCCAACCCATCCCCCATTATGGCAACCGCCACCACAACCCCCAAACAGGCCGCTAAGGCCGCACCCGCCGCCCTCGTTACCACGTCGGCCGACATCCTCACCGCCAGCGCCCGCCCGGCCTACCTCGTGGCCGGCGTGGACGAGAGCACCGGTGAAGAAACCTGGTCAAACCGTTTCCGCTATCTGCCCGGCCATCCGCGCCAAGTGCGCTTCGACGCCAAGGCCGGCCAGTTCAACATCAACGGTACCGTGCCGCTCGGCAGCTCGATTAGCTTCATTCCCTTGGCGTGGCGCATTTTTCAGGACGACATTCTGAACATGGGCCGCAAGACGTGGGCCGAGTTGTATTTCACCGACGAGAAAGGAGCCGTTTGCGCTGTGTTGTTCCACGGCTACAGCGTCGAAAACTTGTACCGCCTGATTGAGCCGCTTTTCTACGACGACCTCACGTTGGCCGACGTTGTAGTAACCGTTACCGCCACCAAGAAGGAAACGACCAAAGAAGGCAAGAAGGCCACCTATTACATCGCCGAGTTCAGCTATACCGCCGCCGACCCCGCCGAGGCTCAGGCCCGCAAAGACTTTGCCCGCGACTTTGAGTTGTGGCGCGCCGAAACCTACACCGGTGCCGCCGACCTCAAACTGACCCAGGGTTACACCGTCCCCGCTGAAATGCAGGAGCAGGCCGCCCGCGCCCAGTTGGCCACCCAGCCGCCCGCCACCCTGGCCGCCTAGCAGCAATACCCGCCGGCCGCCCGTCCCACCCAGGGCCGGGCGGCCCTTGCGGCTAATTCTTCACTCCTCATTACAGCACCATGTTTCACGCCCTCACGCATCACCCCGACCTGACCCAGGCCCAACACCGCGCCATGCCGCACGTCAGCAATACCGACCTGTCCACCCTCAAAAATCAGTTGTTAGGCCAGTCCCGCCAGCTCAACCCCGTAGCGCTGGCCTACGGCTCCCACTTCCATACCGCCGTGCTGGAGCCTCCGCACTACCAGCGCACCGACGA
>JALYUH010000139.1 GCA_030853985.1 Bacteroidota bacterium
GCCGAAGCATCTCTACCGCAATACTAAAATTGATTAGTTGCGCGGTAGAGATGCTTCGGCTACGCTCAGCATGACGTTCTTCTCCAATGCTCAAACGTTGCCCAACGGGCCGGCCGCTTACTTCTTGCGGTAGTTGGCGTTCAGATAAGCCAGCACCGGGGCCGTAATATCGAGGTTTTTCTCGCCGTAGGCAATGGTGCCGCTGGGCGCGGCAATGAGGATGAGCTTGTAGCCGTGAGCTTTGCCGTAGGCCTCCACTTTCTTATTCACGCTCTCCAGCACGCTCTGGGTGAGCTTACCTTCCTCCTGCTGGGCCTGCTGTTGCAGCATCTGCTGCTGCTGAGCTACTTGCTGCTGCTGCTCCTGCAGTTTCTGCTCGGTGGCGGCGCGCTGCTCGGCGCTCAGGGTCGGGGCCTGCTTCTGGTAGCCTTCCACGTTGGCCTTAAAGCTGGCCAGCATGGCCTGGTTCTGCTTTTCCCAGCCGCGGGCCTTGCCCTCGAAGGCTTTGCGCGCGTCCTTCATGCCCTGGTAGCCGTCAAGCATCTTGCCCGATTCCACGTAGGCCAGCTTGCCCGAGAAGTCCACGGTGTTGTCCTGCACGGGGGCGGTGGCCACAGCGGGCGCGGCGGTACCGACGGCAGTTTCGGTGGTAGCGGCCGTGTCGGCGGCGGGCGCATTGGCCGTTACTACAGCCATGCTGCTATCAGTGGCAACGGCCGGAGCCACGGGCTTCTGGTTGAAATGCAGGAAATAGAGGGCCGCCACGGCCAGCGCCAGCACAATGTTGATGGTAAGCTGAAGAGGGTTTTTCATTGAAAGCGAATGATGAGGAAAGGACAAAAGTAACGCTGCGCTTCATGAGGAATAAAAAATGAGGAAGGAAGAATTGGAAAGGCCGCTGGCAAGGCCAAATTTTCTCATTCCTCATTCTTCATTAAGCCGCAGGCGTCCTACTCCGGCACGGCAATGTGCAGCAGCGCGTCGCCCTGGTTCACTACGGGCATGTGGTTTAGGCCGATGACGTAGCCCCGCACCGGCGACTCCAGCCGCACGGCCTGCTGGCCGTAGGGGTCGGCAATGGAGCCATAAATCTGGCCTTTTTCGATGAACTGCCCGTTCTCGACGTGCGCCCGGAACAGGCCCGCAAACCGCGCCCGCAGCCACGTATGCCGCCGGCAGATGATGCCCGGCCGGGCCGGGGCCGGGGCTTCAGGGCCCATGCCCAGGTGGTGCAGCACTCGCAGCGTGCCGGCCAGCGCCTCCTCAATGCCCGGCTCATCGAGGCGCAGGCTCTCGCCGGTTTCGTACACGATAATGCGCTTGCCCAGCTCCTGCGCGGCCTCGCGCAACGAGCCGCCCCGCAGCCCCGCGTGCAGCGTGAACGGGGCCGCGAAGGCGGCGGCCAAGGCATCCACTTCGGGGTCGAAGCCCAGCAGCGCGCGTACCTGCGGGTAGTTGGCCCGCGCCGCGCCGCCCGTGTGGAAATCAATGCCGTAGTCAATCAGGGGCATGATTTCGCGCATGAAGCGGTGGGCCACGCGCCCGGCCAGCGACCCGCGCGGAAACCCGGGAAACGAGCGGTTCACGTCCTTGCCATCGGGCACGTCGCGGCTGAAATTTAGAAACCCGTAAATATTGAGAATCGGAATGGCGATGACTGAGCCCCGCAGCGGCATCAGCAGCTCGCGGCGCAACAGCCGCCGGATGGTTTCGATGCCGTTCACCTCGTCGCCGTGCATGCCGCCCATCAGCAGCAGCGTGGGGCCGGGCTCGAGGGAGCGCAGCACGTGCACTGGCACGTCAATCACCGTGCCCGAGGGCAATTTCGAAATCACGAGCCGCGTGAGCACCCGCTCGCCAGGCTGAATGGTGAGGCCGTTGAGGTGGAACGGGGCGGCGGAGTTGGGCAATGGATTAAGAACCGAAAGTGCAGACAGCAAAAACGTCATGCTGAACGCAGTGAAGCACCTCTACCGCATAAGTAATTAGCTTTACTGCCGCAATAGAGATGCTTCACTGCGTTCAGCATGACGTTTAGGGGGTGCTACGTCGCCGCCGGCCTCCCCTACTGCCCGCCCGGCACGTCCGATTGTGCATCCACAGCCTCAGGAGTACCTTTTTTGGGCTTGGGCTTGGCTTTTTTCCGGCTGGCCAGCGCGGCCGTGTACTCGATGATGCGGCCGGCGATGTCCTGGCCGGTGGCTTTTTCGATGCCCTCCAGGCCGGGCGAGGAGTTAACTTCGAGCACCAACGGGCCGCGCTTGCTTTGCAGCATGTCCACGCCCGCGATGCCCAGGCCGAGTGCCTTGGTGGCCAGCAGCGCGGCGGCTTTTTCGGCCCGCGTGAGCTTGACGAGCGTGCCCGAGCCGCCCCGGTGCAGGTTCGAGCGGAACTCGCCCTCCTTGCCTTGCCGCTTCATGGCCCCCACCACTTCGCCGTCCACCACGAAGGCGCGCAGGTCGGCCCCCTTGCTTTCGGCAATAAACTCCTGCACAATGATGCGGGCCTTAAGGTTGTGGAAGGCCTCAATAACGGACTGCGCGGCCTTGGCCGACTCGGCCAGTACTACGCCCAGGCCCTGGGTGCCCTCCAGCAGCTTGATGATGACGGGCGCGCCGCCCACCTGCTCAATCATGGCCGGCACGTCGGCCGAGAAGTTGGTGAACGCCGTTTTGGGCATGCCCACGCCGGCGCGGCTCAGAATCTGCATCGAACGGAGCTTGTCGCGCGAGCGCACGATGGCCTGGCTGTCGATGGCGGTGCGCACTTACATCATCTCGAATTGCCGCACCACGGCCGTGCCGTAGAACGTGACCGAGGCCCCGATGCGCGGAATAATGGCGTCGATGCCTTCCAGCCGCTCGCCTTTATAAATGATGCCGGGCTTCCCCTTTTCGAGTACCAGGTTGCATTGCAGGTGGTCGACCACCATGGCCTCGTGGCCGAGGGCAACGGCAGCCGCCACCAGCCGCTGGGTCGAGTAGGAGCTGGGCTCGCGCGAGAGAATGGCCAGTTTCACGGGAATGCGGCGTTTGTTTTAGAAAGGAGAGCAGCAGCGTTTCAGGCCGCAAATACGGCACAAATCAACTCAGGGCCGGGCGCGGCGGGTGGCGGCGCGGGCCTGCGCCTTGTAGGAAAGGTTGCGCCGGGCCACGTCGACCACGAAGCGCCCCGCGCGCAACAGGCTGCGGCCCAGCAACACCGGGTACTTCATGTCGGACCGGTCGGAGAGCGAAAACTCGGCTTCGAAATGCTGGCCGTAGAGCTGCACCACCGCCCGAATAACGTAGCGCTCCTGCACCTCGCCGTTGCTGGAGCGGATGTCGCGCAGCACGAAATCGGGGAAGGTGAGCGGCCGGCCGTCGGCCCCTTCGTGGCCGGGGTCGAGCAGGTGTACCACCAGCACGGGCTGGCCGTGCGCAGCCGTTTCGAGGTGAATGTTGGTGCAGTGAATGGCACTGGTGTAGGCGCCGGTATCGACTTTGGCCTCGACGCCACCTAGCGCGAAGACCGGAAAATCGACGAGCTCGCGGCGGCCGAGCAGGCGCTTGGGGGGGCGGTTCATGCGGTGAATATAGGGCGCGGGCGGTTTCCTCCTGCCCGTTGGCAGCTCTTTTAAGCACTCCAGCCGAGTCCGAAACACCAAAAAGAGTTCTCGCAGGCCCTCCGGCCGAGCCGGGAGGTCTTGCGAGAACTCTTTTAACCAGTCTGGTCAAACCAAGGGTGCCAAAAGGAGCTCCTTTTAACCCTCCCGGCTCGGCGGGAGTGGTTAAAGGAGCTCCTTTTAGTATTCCTGACCCGTCTGGAGACGAGAAAGGCATGTTATGCAGCGAAAAGGTGCAATTCGAGCAGCCAAAACCGCTTAACGGTACTTGTCGAGGGGGTCGGCGTGTTCGCGGGCGAGGCGGTCGTACTCGCGCTGGGTGCGTTGCTCGTAAGTGAAGCCGCCGTAGGTGGCAATGCCGCGCTTAATCAGGCCCAGGCCCCAGAAGAACGTAACCCACAACGGCCAGGGAATTTCGGTGTGGAACGCCCGGCCGTAGTGATGCGCGGGCTCGAATGCCCAGATACCCCACAGTATCGCGTTCACGAACAAAAACGACAGCAGGTGCGATTGGAATTTGGCGCGGGCTTTGGCCTTTTGCCACAGGTACGGGTCGCGTTGCAGGGGTTCCATGAGCTTGGGATTGAGGTTGGTTGGGATTGATGATTTAAAGGTAGCCAATGGGCGAACCCCTGCGCAAGCGGCCGTTGCCGAAGGGTCGGGAAAGGCTGCTCAAGCGTCGAAACCGGGGACTGAACCGGAAGCCGCGTTGGCCGCCGCCGCATCGAATGCCGCAGCCGCATCGTATGGCCTGAATCGTTGGCCTTCCCTTATCATTACAACCCGTCTTTCGATGTCAGCTTCTCCCCTTTCCGCCCGCATCCAGCTCGTGCAGGGCGACATCACCCGCCAGCCAGTGGCCGCCATCGTGAACGCGGCCAACTCCAGCCTGCTCGGCGGCGGCGGGGTCGATGGGGCCATTCACCGGGCCGGTGGGCCTAGAATTTTAGAAGAGTGCCACGCCATCCGAGCCCGGCAGGGCGGCTGCAAAACCGGCGAGGCCGTCATCACGCCCGGCGGGCGGCTGCCGGCCGGGCACGTCATCCACACCGTGGGGCCGGTCTGGAACGGCGGCTACAAAGGCGAGCCCGCGCTGCTAGCCAGCTGCTACCGCAACAGCCTGCGCCTGGCCGCCGAAAACCAACTGGCCAGCGTGGCCTTTCCGGGCATCAGCACCGGCATCTACGGCTAGCCCAAGCCGGCAGCCGCCGCCGTGGCTGTGCGCGAAGTGCGGCAGTGGCTGGCGGCGCACGCATGGCCGCAAACGGTGGTTTTCGTAGTGTTTGATGCCGAGAACCAGCAGCTGTACGAGCAGGCGCTGGCGGCGGACTAGCAGCCCAACGGCTACTTTGTTGGTTCGGCAGGCGGGGCCTGGTGCTGATTATACATTCGTACTAGCATCTTCATATCGTTGTACCCGATGCTTTTACTGCTTATCGCGTCCACAACTACCGGGTCGTCGTGGAAATAGGCCATCATCTGCTTCGTGAAGCCTCCGCGCACCACTTCGACCAGCTGGCCCTGCCGCCGCACGTACCACTGGCGCTTCGCAGCCACTTCCTGCACTGTTTGAAAGCCTATCGGGCCGGTGGTATTCTGCTGCATCTGGGTGTAGCTGAATAGCTCAACCGGCCCATCCAACGCCCGAACGGCCAACTGCTGCCGGCGCCGGCCTTTTATCACCATGTGCTCCAGGTATTGGTCGGTTGCGGTGGTCCGAATCGTCTGCACATTATCGACAGCAATGAGCAGCGGCTGAGCACCCGGCTTGTCAATATCGCCCTCCCGTTGAAAAACGGGCATTACTGACCCAAAACCCAGGGCGCTGAGCGGAATGTAGACCAGGCTTTTCTCGCCGTCTACCGTCGTCAGCTCGGCTTGCCCAAAACCCATCGTCTGCTTATAGTTCATGACTTCTCCGCCCGGGGAGGGCGTGAGCGGCGAGGCAGCGCCTTGGGCCCATCCGGTAGCAGCGAAGCTGACCATGGCAAGTAGAAGTAAGCAGGTTTTCATTGGCAGATACAGGTCTTCTGCCAAAAGTAAACGGGCACCTGCATTTGCGCTTACACTCAGCCTTGCGGCGGCGGCCCAAACGGGCTGGGCACTTCCGTTTGCTTCGCGTTCAGCACCGTTTTATCGGTCTGATACTTCTCGTAGATGCGCGGGTCAATCTGCTTGCGGTCGATGAAGAACAGGCCGGCGTTGAAGCCCCGGCGGCGCACCCACTCGTTCTCCACAAACGCCACCAGCCGCTCCACGAAGTGCGAGCCGGGCACCGGCTGCCCGTAGCTGGCCCCAAAGTATTCGCCGGCCGCCAGCGGCGCGCGCAGGAAGCCGGGCCGGCCCCGGCGCAGGGCATCCACGTCGCGCACCCAGCTGCCGTTGATGATGTTCATGGCCGCGTAGGGGGCGGGGTTGCCCCACATCACCTTTTTGCCCGGCCCGTTCACGTTGGCAAACCACGGGAAGTTGGCCATGATGAAGCCCGAAAAGTAGGCGTACTCCACCGGGTCGTACTTGCGCTCGCGGAACACGAGCGTGACTTCGCGCCGCTCGCGCCGCACCAGCCGCACAAACTCGCGCCGGAAGCTGGCGTCGGCGAAGAAATGCTTGGCCTCCTCGAAATCATTAAATAGCAGCCACATACCATTGAAGTGCACCGAGCCGTGCAGATAGTTCACCACGTGCGGCATGCGCCGCTCGGGGCCGTGCGGAATTTCCGGCACCGGCGTCGACTTCTTCACCATATCGGCCAGGAAGCCGCCCACTTTGGCCAGAATGGTTTCGTCGGGCTCGTAGTCCGCGCCGGGCGTGGGCGTGGTCCGGAACACCACATTCCGGGGCCACACCGGCTGGCCAGTGGCGGGGTCGAGGCCGGTGGCCCAGGCGTGCTCGCGCCCCACGAGGCCGGAGGTCAGCCGCTGCACGTGCCACAATCGCAGCACGTGGAAAGCGCCGAAGGTGTTGTGAATAATATCGCCCCGAATGATGTTAATCAGCCCTTTCACATTGTAGAGGCCGGCACGCACGCCCCGGCGGCGGCGCGCCACGGGCAGCACGGCGGGCGCGGGGTGGCTGGCCTTCAGGGCCGGGCCGGTGGGCGAAGCTTCGGGAAATATGGACATGGAATCAGGCTGAATAGGAAATCACTGGTAACGAGGGCAAAGCCTTTTTCGCATAAACGGCCGGGCGAAATTTTTATTCTTTTTCCTCATTTGAAGATAGCCGGAAATACTACGCCGCCCGGCCCGGCCGTTGTAAGCGGCGGCCCGTAACTTGGCCGTAACATCGCCGGATTTTCCCGGCCCCAACCCGCCGCCATGAGCACGCAGCTGAGTAATTTCCGCTATTTCTTTTTGGCGCGCATCTACGACGCGGCCCTGCTCTGGTTCTACCAGCCACTGGTGCGCCGGCTGGTAGAAGCCGTGAACGCCGAACCCGGCGACCACGTGCTGGAAGTGGGCGTGGGCACGGGTATCTCACTGCCCTACTACGCCCCGCGCAAGCACGTCACGGCCATCGACTGCTCGCTGCCGATGCTGAAGCTGGCCCGCAAAAAAGCCGCTGAATACCCCGCCGTGCAGGTTGATTTGCAGCACGCCGCCGGCGAGGATTTTCAGCACGAGGCCGGACGGTTCGAGCACGTGGTGTTCTGCAATTCGTTGTCGGTGGTGGAAAACCCGGGGGCGCTGCTCAGCGCCTACTATGCGTCGTTGCGGCCCGGCGGGCACATTTATTTGCTGAATCATTTCACGCCTGAGCGCGGTCCGCTCCGGCAGCTCGACCGCCTGCTGACGCCGGCGGGCAAGCTACTGGGTTTCAAGTCATTTTTCCCGCTGAGCCCCTTGCTGGCGCCCGATGCCACCGTGCGCACGCACCGCGGCCGGGCGGGCTACTGGCGCATCGTCCACATCCAAAAACCCCTTTTGCCCCCATGCTAACCACGCGCCGAACGCTGCTTTATTGCCTGTTGCCGCTGCTCATCAGCTTCATCATCTATGCCGTGTTCCGCTCCCCGAACACCATCGTGAACCAGGTGCTGCTGGCGTTCTGGCCCGCCAAGCCGCCCATGCTGCGCCTGCCGCAAGCCGAGTGGTTTGTGTACAACCTGCCCGGCGCGCTCTGGCTGTTCGCCTTCCTCTGGATTGGCACGCTCTCGGCCAGCCGCCGGCTCACGCTGCTGCCGTTGGCGTTGGCGCTAGGCATCGAAGCCGTTCAGCTGCTACACTTCACCGACGGCACCTTCGACCCGCTCGACGTGCTATTTTACCTGCTGGCGCTGAGCGCGTTCGTCGCCCTCGGCGGCCTGGCCCGGCCAGCGCCCGCCCTCACCGCCGAAGCCACCGCCGAGCCCATCATGCGGCACCTTTCGAAACGCTACAAGCTGGCGATGGCCGTGTTCGTAGCCATGGTACTGCTGTCCGATGTGTGGGTAAAATGAGCCCGACGCCCCTCATCTCCGTCATTATTCCTACGCTGAACGAAGCGCACAGTCTGGCCGCCACGCTGGCCCGCATCCACGCCGCCGTGGGTGCGGGCGTGGCCTACGAG
>JALYUH010000145.1 GCA_030853985.1 Bacteroidota bacterium
GTCGGGAAACGGGAAAAACGCATCCGAAGCCATCACCGCGCCCTGCAAATCGAAGCCGAAGCTGTTCGCTTTCTCAATCGCCTGGCGCAGGGCATCCACCCGCGAGGTCTGGCCCACGCCGGACGCCAGCAGCTGGCCGGCACGGGCCAGCACGATGGTATTGCTCTTGGTGTGCTTGCAAATTTTACCGGCAAAAACCAGCGCGGCCGTTTCCTCATCGGAAGGAGCTGACTGGGTTACGGTGCGGAAATCGGCGGCGGTTTCGGTCTGGCGGTCGGCATCCTGCTCGATGATGCCGTTGAGCAGGGTTTTGATTTGCTTCGCGGGGAATTCAACGGGCTTTTGCAGCAGCAAAATCCGGTTTTTCTTGCTTTGGAGCACCGGCAGCGCCTCGGCGGCGAAGCTGGGCGCAATCAGCACTTCGAAGAACAGCTGGCTGAGCTCGGCCGCAGTAGCCGCGTCCACTTCCTTGTTCACGATGATGACGCCGCCGAAAGCCGAAGTCGGGTCGCAGCTCAGGGCATTCACATAGGCTTCGCGCAGGGTAGCGGCCTGGGCCACGCCGCAGGCATTGGTGTGCTTGAGGATGGCGCAAGCTGGCGCGCCGTCGGTGAATTCGGCCATCAGGGCCACGGCGGCGTCCACATCAACCAGGTTGTTATAGCTGAGCTGCTTGCCATGGAGCTGGTCGAACAGGGCCGAGAGGTCGCCGTAGAAGGTGCCGGCCTGGTGGGGGTTTTCGCCGTAGCGCAACGATGTAGCAGGCTGGGCGCTGAGGCGCAGGGCGGTGCCAGATACGGCGGTGCCCTGGCTCATGTATTGGAAAATTTCGGTGTCGTAGTGCGAGGTGGTGGCGAACGCGGCGGCGGCGTAGTGGCGGCGGTCCTCCAGGTCGGTGCTGCCGTTTTTGGCGGTCAGCAGCTCGGTGACGGCGGCGTACTGGTCGCGGCTGCTGATGACCAGCACGTCGCGGTAGTTTTTGGCGGCGGCCCGCAGCAGCGAAATCCCGCCAATGTCGATTTTCTCAATCACGTCCTGCTCCTCAGCTCTGCTGGCCACGGTTTCTTCGAAAGGATAGAGGTCGACTACTACCAAATCGATGGGCGGGATGGCGTGCTGCTCGGCTTCGGCGAGGTCGCCCACGTCGTGTCGGCGGTGCAGAATACCGCCGAACACCTTGGGATGCAGGGTTTTCACGCGGCCCCCGAATACTTCGGGAAAGCCGGTCAGGTCTTCCACGGCGGTTACTTCAGCGCCTTCCTCTTCCAGAAACTTCTGGGTGCCCCCGGTAGAGTACAGCGTAACGCCGTGCTGGCGCAATACCTGCACCAGCGGGGCCAGGCGGTCTTTGTGATACACGGAAAGCAACGCGGCGCGAATGGGACGGGACGACATAAAACGAGCGGTTTGGAGAGGCAGAATTGCCGGGGCAAAGGTAGGGCCGGGCTCCGGTGGCGTGGGGCAAGCCCCGGGTTACCGAATTGTTACTACCGCCTATTTCGGGGTTTGCGCTGGCTAAAATCGGCCGGGGCCGAACACCACGGCGGTTTCCCAAGTATAGCCAAAGGGCCGATGGATGTAGGGGCGGGGTCGTACCCGGCAGGGCTGGCCCCTACTGCACTACTGCTCACCGGAACTTTCATCTTACCAGCTACTAACGCTGTAATACCTCTCGTTTTGTCAATAAATCCTCCCCCTTTGGCCTCGCCGGCCGCTGCCGAAGCTGCCGCTGCCCAACTGGCCCCCCACCTGTTTGCCCAGGCTGCCGAAACCGACGTGGAAGGCGCCTTCCCCACGCAGTCGTTTGCCGATTTGACGGCGGCCGGGATGCTCACGGTTGCGCTGCCGGCCGCCTTTGGTGGGGCCGGGCTCAACGGGCCGGCGGCCACGCTGCCGCTGCTGCGGGTGTTGCAACACGTGGGACGGGGCAACCTGGCCGTGGGCCGCGTGTACGAGGGCCATTTGAACGCGCTACTCCTTATTCAGCAGTTGGGCAGCGCGGCGCAGGTGGCACGCTACGCCGCCGATGCCCGCGCCGGCCACCTGTTCGGTGTCTGGAACACGGAGGACCCGGCCGAGGGCGTGCACCTGGAGGCGCTACCCAACGGCCGCTACCGCCTGCGCGGGGCCAAAACATTCGCCTCGGGGGCCGGGCACGTGCGCCGGCCGCTCATCACCGGGGCGTTGCCCGACGGGCAGGGCTGGCAGCTGTTCGTGCTGCCGGCCGAGGTGCAGCCGCCGGCGCTCGACCGCTCGTTCTGGCAGCCACTGGGCATGCGGGCCACGGCCAGCTTCCGCGCCGATTTGACCGGGCGGGAGCTGACGGCCGACGACCTCATCGGGCTGCCCAATGCGTATTATCAGCAGCCGGCGTTCAGTGGCGGGGCCATCCGGTTTGCGGCGGTACAGTTGGGCGGGGCCGAGGCGGTGTTTGAAGAAACCCGGAGTTTCCTGCGCGGCCTGGGCCGGACGGATGACCCGTACCAGCGCCAGCGCCTGGGCGAAATGGCTATTTTGCTGGAGAGCGGCCGCCAGTGGGTGCGCGGCGCGGCCGAACACGCCGCCCGCCCCGAAGCCGCCACGCCCGAAGGAGCCGAAACCACCGTGGCTTACGCCAACATGATGCGCACCGCCATCGAAAGCATTTGCCTCGACATGCTGCGCCTGGCCGAGCGCTGCGTGGGCGCGCGCGGGCTGCTCCGCCCCCAGCCCTTCGAGCGCCTGCACCGCGACCTCACGCACTACCTGCGCCAGCCCGCGCCCGATGGCGCGCTGGCCGACGTGGGGCGGTTTGTACTGGATGGGAAGGATTTTTAGTGGTCGGTTTTCATTATCAGGATTTCCCCTCCCCCGCCGTGCTGCCCTTCTCCAAATACCCGCTGCGGCCCGCCGCCTTTGCCGCTACCCTCGGCCCGACGGTCGTCATCGCTCCGCATCCTGATGATGAGGCGCTGGGCTGTGGCGGGCTGCTGGCGCTACTGCACCAGGCTGGCCAGCCCACGGCAGCCGTGCTGGTGAGCGACGGCAGCATGTCGCACCCCAACTCCGCGTCGTTTTCGCCGGAAGCGCGCCGGGCCGTGCGCGAGGCCGAATTCTGCCACGCGCTCACCATCTTAGGAGCTGATGCCACCGAGCCGCTGCTGCTTCGCTTACCCGACAGCCTTGTGCCCAATACGGCTGATGCACCCGGCTTCGCGGCCGCCGTGGAGCGGCTGCGCGAATTTCTGACGCAGCTGCAGGCCGCCACCGTGCTGGTACCCTGGCGGCGCGACCCGCACCCCGACCACCGCGCCACCGCCGCGCTGGTACAGGCGGCACTAGCGGGCCTGCCCCAGCCGCCGCGTCGCCTCGAATACGTGGTATGGGCCTGGGAGCGCGCCGCGCCCGACGACCTGCCCACGCCGGCCGATGCCGTGCGGGGTTTTCGGCTGGATATTGCAGCCGTGGTGCCGCAGAAGCAGCGGGCCATTGCTGCGCACCGCTCGCAGGTAGCGCCCGGCGTTTTCACCGATGACCCGGGCGGTTTTTTGCTTTCGGCGGAAATGCTGGCGCACTTTGCCGCGCCTTATGAAGTTTATTTCGAAGCCAGTCAGCCGGAAAATCAGCGATGAACGAAAACCAGCCCAACACCCTGCCACCCGAGTATTTCGACCACGTGTACCAAGCCAACCGCGACCCGTGGAATTTCGAAAGCAGCCCCTACGAGCGCGCCAAGTACGCCGCCACGCTGGCCGCGCTACCGCGGGCGCACTACGCCGAGGCGTTTGAAATCGGCTGCTCGCTGGGCGTGCTCACCGCGCAACTGGCCCCGCGGTGCGGCCGCCTGCTGGCCGTGGATGTGAGCGAAGCTGCCCTGGCCCAGGCGCGAGCCCGCTGCGCCGGGCTGCCGCAGGTCGAAATCAAGCAGCTGCGCGTGCCCAAGGAATTTCCGCCGCAGCAGTTCGACCTGATTCTGCTATCGGAAGTGGGCTACTACTGGTCGTCCGCCGACTTGGCCCGCGCTGCCGACTTACTTATTGCTGGCCTGAAACCGGGCGGCCAGCTGCTGCTAGTGCACTGGACGCCCCCGGTGCACGACTACCCCCTGACGGGCGACGACGTGCATCAGTTTTTCCTCGACAAGACTACGGCTGGCGGCCCGTTGCGCCACCTCATCGGCCAACGGCACGAAACCTACCGGCTCGATTTGTTGGAGAAAAACTAGTGGTTTAACAGCAAG
>JALYUH010000189.1 GCA_030853985.1 Bacteroidota bacterium
TCCAGGCCTGGTAGGTTTTTTCGCGGCCCGAGAAGGTGATGAACTTCAGCAGTGTATTCTTGGCCTGGTAGCCGGCGGCGAAGTAGTACGACTTCAAATCCGACGCCGCCCGGTTCATGTAGCCATCCGAGGCAATGCGCGACAGCCGCCCGTCCACCGTGAAGTGCCCGTTAATCAGGCCGGTGCCAAAGGCCACGTTATTTTTCCAGGTCTGGTAGGAACCGTAGGTATTCTGGGTTTCGGCGTAGGCCTCGCGGCGATTGTCGAGGGTACTGATGTTCAGGCTGGCTCCGAAGGCCGCGCCGCCGTTCTGGCTGGTGCCCACGCCCCGCTGAATCTGGAGCGAGTTGACCGACGAGGCCAAATCGGGCAGGTTAATCAGAAAAGCGCCGTGCGACTCGGGGTCGTTCAGCGGCACGCCGTTGATGGTGGTGTTGATGCCCGTGTTGCTCGTGCCCCGAATGCGGATGTCGGTGTAGCCTACGCCCGCCCCGGCGTCGGAATTCACCACCACCGAAGGCGTCTGGTTGAGCAAATACGGCAAATCCTGCCCGAAATTCTGCTTCACCAAATCCTGCTTGCTCAGGTTGGTGTAGGCCGTGGCGGTGCGCTCGTTGGCGCGCGAAGCCGTCACCAGCACTTCGGGCGTTACGCTGCTGCTGGCTTCCAGCGCCAGAGGCGGCAGCTGCTGCGCGGCGGCCTGCCCGGTTACGCCGGTCGATAGCGAGCTGAAACCCAGCGCCGTAAAGCTAAGCTGGTGCGGGCCGGCGGGCACGACCGGCAGGGCAAACGAGCCATCGGCGGCGGTCGCGCCCACGGGCTGGCCGTCGAGGCGAATGGTGGCGCCGGGCACGGCCTGGTCGTTGGCCGTGGCGAGGCGACCGGACACGGGGCCTTGCGCCCACGCCGGCGCGGTGGCCAGCCCGAGGAGGGCGGCTGCCGCAAAGGATACAGTTTTCAAGAAAAAAGGGAGGTGAAAAGTGGAACGCGCAGTCGCCCCAGGGGTCGGAGCGGCCGCGGAATCGTTCGTGGATTGTTTATTTCCCTGCGCCGGCATTACCCGGTTCAGGTTCGATGGGTATCATCTCAGCCGATGTCGTGCACAACATCAGCACCCCTAAACATGGGGCAAAGGTAGGGCCGCGCCGGCTCCCGCACCGCACGCGCGCTGCAAATTGCCGGCGGCAAACTTGCGCGCCGCTTGGCGGTTTCCTGACTGTCAGTTAATTTAGGGACGCCGGCCGGCACAACGCTGGGCCGAATGCCTGCGTTGACAGTCCTGCCCCGCTTTTTGCCGCCTTCGCCATGTTTAGCCTAGTCTCCGCCGCTGCCCTCTGCGCCTTTTTATTGTTCGTGCTGGCACTGCCCAAACGGCGGCGGCGCGTGCTGCCCCCGCCCCCGCCGCCCGATGGCGACGACGAAGGCGGCGAGCCCCACGACCCCGGCCTGCCCGACCTCGACCTGCCCCCCGGCATCTCGCGCCCCATCAACGACTGGGAACCGGACTACAACCGCCGAAAGGTGGAGATTTGAAGCGAGGCAACTACTGCTGTCCAGCAGCATATTGATTAAAAGAATGGCCGGGATGTAGCGCGAACTTGTAGTTCGCGTCCCCACGCCGCTAGCGCCACCCGGACGGCGCGGAGACGGCGCGGGGACGCGAACTACAAAGTTCGCCCTACTGGAAACGGCGCAACCCTCTAGCTGGCTTCACCCGATTTCCATCGAATACATGGCTGTGAATGACTGGCCGGGCTCCAGGGTCAGGATGCCTTCTTTTTCGCTGAGCTCGCCGGGCGCGCCGGCGGGGCTGGCGATGCCGTACCAGGGCTCGACGCACACGAAATTCGCGCCGGGGCCTTTGGTCCAGAGGCCGAGGTAGGGAAAGCCATCGAAGCGGAAGCGCACGAAGCGCGCCGACTTGCGCGAGCGCAGCGTGAGCCGCGTGAAATCGTAGTGCTTGAACACCAGCGCGTCATTGGCAAACAGCGCGTAGCTGAGCGGTAGCTCCTGGTTGTGGGTGAGCACGCGGGCGGTTTCGCCGGTGAGCAGGCCGCCCGTCAGCAGGTGGCGGTCCAAGGTCACGGGATGGTCGAAAGAGAAGTAGTAATCCTCGAATTGCTCGCCGGGCAGCAGCGGGCAGCGCACCGCCGGGTGCGCCCCAATGCTGAAGAGCAGCGGCTGGTCGGCCGCCGGGTTGCGCACGTCCCAGCGCACGCTGAGCTGCGCACCCCGCAGGGTGTAGGTGATGAGCAGCTCGAAGGCAAAGGGAAACACGGCGCGCGTGCTATCATCGTGCTGCAGGCGGAACACGAGCTCGGTATCGGTCTGGCGCAGCACGGCAAACTCCTGGTCGCGGGCAAAACCGTGCTGCGGCAGGCGGTAGTCGTGGCCCTGGTAGTGGTAGGCGTCGCCGGGCAGGCGGCCCACCAGCGGAAACAGCACCGGCGCGTGCCGCCCCCACACGGCCGGGTCGGCCGACCACAGGTACTCCAGGCCGCTGGCGGTGGCCACCAGGCTGATGAGCTCGGCCCCGCGCGGGTTGAACGTGGCCCGGCACTCGGAGGTGGTCAGCGTGTAGGCGGGGGTGCGGTAGGCGGCGCGGGGCTCTTCCAGCACGGGCGGGGCCACCGGCGGCGCGGCCGGGCGCAGCAGCTCATCCACCAGAAAGCGGGCGTGGCCGAAGCGGCGGGCGTAGTCGCCGGCCACTTCGGCAAAGTTGGACATCTGCTCGCGCAGCTCGCGCTGGTAGAGGTCGTAGAAATGCTGGCGCAGGTGCGGATGCTCGCGCAGCGGGTCGGGCTGCCAAGGGACATCCACGCCCATCAGCAGCACCAGGTCGTAGTGCTGGTGAGCAATGGCCTGCAAAATCCACTCGGGGCAGGTGCCGAAGGAGTGCTCAAACCAGATTTTAATCACCAGCAGGTCGCTATCGAAAAATACGATGCGGTGCCCCTGCTTTTCGGCTTCGGCCACGGCCCGGGCTTCGGCGGCAAGCTGGCCGCGGGCAATTTCTTCGAGGTCGCGGGCCGAGTAGCGCGGGCCGGAGTCGGCGAGGTACTCGCGGGCGAACTCCGGCGCGTACAAAGTGCCATAATGCGCCGCCAACTGATTGGCCAGCGTCGTTTTGCCCGTCGATTCGGGACCAGTTAGGGAAACGCGCAGCAACGGAAAAAAAGGGGGAATAGAATCGTGAAAAAGGACAATATACGATAAGATGGATGCAACCGGCGTTAGGTTCCGGGATAAAAATCAGGCATTAGCCCAGCGCCGCTACCGGCTCCGGCGCGGGCGTGGCCCGCAGCTCGCGCCGCCATTGCCAGTAGCCGTAGGCCGCCAGGGCCAGGTACAGGAAATAGAGCACACTGGTGGTATACAAGTGCTTATACCACAGCACCGGCACGTAAATCACATCGACCAGCAGCCAGAGCAGCCAGTTTTCGAGGCGCTTGCGGGTGAGCAGGTATTGGGCCACGATGCTGCCGGCCGTGGTGAAGCTGTCGAGGTAGGGAAAGGCCGCGTCGGTGTGGTGGTGCAGGTAGTAGCCGAAGCCCAGCGTGAAAAGCCCGGCGAAAGCCGCGCCCAGCAGCCACTCGCGGCCGGGCGTATGCGTTACGCCCAGCGCGGTGGCGTCGCGGCCGCCATACAGCCATTCGTACCAGCCGTAGATGCTCAGCAGGATAAATAGCCCCTGCAAGCCGCAGTCGGCGTAGAGCTTGGCTTCGAAGTAAACGAAAACGTAGAGCAGGCAGCTGACAATGGCCACCGGGAAGTTCCAGATGGACTCGCGGGCAGCCAGCCACACGCAGGCAAAGCCCGTGGCCACGGCCACCAGCTCCAGGGCCGTGGTGGCCTGCCAGTACTGGGCGAAAGCGGCCGAAATATCAAGCGCCAGAAATATGCTCACGAAAGCCCGCTGGTGGTGAAAGCCGAAAGGTAGGGCCGGACGGGCCTATTTTTACGCCCTCAACTCCCGCGCATGCCCTCCCAACCCCTCGACCTCAGCCCTGAAGACCTGCACCGCCGCCTGCGGGCCGGCGACGATATTCAACTCATCGACGTGCGCGAGGAGATGGAATTCGAGTACTGCCACCTGCCCGGCAGCCTGCTCGTGCCGCTGGACGAGCTGCCGCGCCGCGCCGCCGAAATCCGCACCGGGGGGCCGGTGGTGGTTATCTGCCACCACGGCGTGCGCTCGGCCCACGCGGCGGGCTACCTGCGCCACCTGGGCCGCACCAACGTGTTGAACCTGCGCGGCGGCGTCGATGCCTGGGCCGCCTGCGTCGACCCGGGCTTTCCGGTGTACTGAGGCGGCGCGGCTGTTCCGCAAACACGGCGGGCGGGCGGCGGTTTGCGTTGAAGGCGGGTGTTCCTCCCTTCCCACCCGCGCATATGCTCGATTTAACGCTGCCTTCCACTCCTTCCCTCTCGCCCGATGCCGTGGCGCTCTCGGCCCGCTTAGCGCTGCGCGAGCGGCCGGCCGGCGCGCCGCTGCTGCGCCAGCAGTGGAGCGAGCTGCTGTTTCTGCACTGGCCGGTGCCGGCCGAACTGCTGCAGGCCCACCTGCCGCCCCGGCTGCGGCCCGACACTCACCAGGGCCAGGCCTGGATTGGCATCGTGCCGTTTGAGATGAGCAAGGTGCGCACCCGCTACACCCCATCGGTGCCGGGCACGCACCAGTTTCTGGAGCTGAACGTGCGGACGTACGTGCACCTCGACGGCGTGCCCGGCGTGTGGTTTTTCTCGCTCGATGCCACCAACGCGCTGGCCGTGTGGGTGGCCCGCACCCTCTTTCACCTGCCCTACCTGCGCGCCGATATGCGCCTCGACCAGCCCAGCCCTGACTTGCGGCAGTTCACGGCCACCCGCACCCACGCCGGCGCGCCGCCCGCCGCCGTTCGGGCCACCTGGAAGCTGGGTGCGCCCCTGCCGCCGTCGGAGCCCGGCTCGCTGGCGTTTTTTCTCACCGAGCGGTACTGCCTGTACACCAGCAATAAGGACCACAGCAAGCTCTACCAGGGCCGGGTGGCCCATGCGCCCTGGCCGCTGCGCGCCGCCCAGGTGCTGCACCTCGAAACTAACCTATTGGAAGGCCACGGCCTGCCCACGCCGGCCGGCACGCCAGTGGCGCACGCCGGCGGCTCGGTGCAGGTAGAGCTCTGGCCCATGCGGCGGGTGTAGCGACGAAGTAACGGGTCGTAGCGCGAACTTTGTAGTTCGCGTTCCCGCGCCGCTCAGATGAGTTTAACGGTGCGGAGACGCGAACTACAAAGTTCGCGCTACTGCCCCATGTCCTTCGTCCTGCCGCCCCTCCCCGACCTGCCCATTATCGCGGCGCTGCCCGCATTGCGGGCCGCCCTGGCCGCCCATAGCCGCGTGGTGCTGGAAGCGCCCCCCGGCGCGGGCAAAACCACCGTGGTGCCGCTGGAACTGCTGGCCGCCGCCTGGCGCCACCCCGCCGATAAAATCCTGGTGCTGGAACCGCGCCAGCTGGCCGTGCGCGGCGCGGCCACCCGCCTGGCCCAGCTGCTGGGCGAGCCCGTGGGGCGCACCATCGGCTACCGCGTGCGCCTCGATAGCAAGGTTTCGAAGGAAACCCGCGTGGAGGTCATCACCGAAGGCATTCTGACGCGCATGATTCAGGACGACCCGGCGCTGGAAGGCGTGGCCGCCGTGGTGTTCGATGAATTCCACGAGCGGAGTTTAAACGCGGATTTGGGCCTGGCGCTGGCGCTGGATGCGCAGGCCGTGCTGCGGCCCGAGCTGCGCATTCTCATCATGAGCGCTACGCTGGAAGCCCAGCGGCTGGGGCAGTGGCTGCCCGCGCCGGTGGTGTCGTCGGCCGGTTTTCTGTTTCCGATTGACACGCACTACCTCGACCCGCGCCGCGCGGCGGCCCTGCCCAACAAGCCCAACGAGCGGCTGGCCGAGCTGGTACCGGCGCAAGTGAAAGCGGCGCTGAACGCGCACCCCGAAGGCGACATCCTGGTGTTCCTGCCCGGCGTGGGCGACTTGCAGCGCAGCGCCCGCAAGCTCGAATCGTTGCCCGACCACATCGACCTGCACCTGCTGCACGGCGAGCTGCCCCTCGAAACCCAGGACGCCGCCCTGCGCCCCGCCCGAGCGGGCCGCCGCAAAGTCATCCTGGCCACCAGCATCGCCGAAACAAGCCTCACCATCGAAGGCGTGCGGGTGGTAATTGACGGCGGCTTTGCGCGGGTGCCGCGCTTCGTGCCGCGCACCGGCTTCACCACCCTCGAAACTGTGCCCGTGGCCCGTG
>JALYUH010000202.1 GCA_030853985.1 Bacteroidota bacterium
CCAGCCGCTCGCAAACCTGGCAAACCGTGGAAATCACCACCGCGCCCCGCGCCCAACTCACCCTGGCCGTGGTGGATGAGGGCATTCTCCAGCTTAAAAACTACCAGACGCCCGACCCGCATGCCTACTTCTACCAGAAGCGCGCCCTCGAAGTGGCGGCCTTCGACGTGTATCCTTTCCTGCTGCCCGAGCTGGGCACCAGCAGCAGCGGCGGCGACGCGGCCGACATGCGCCGCCGCACCAACCCTGTGCCCAACCGCCGCGTGAAACTGGTATCGAAATGGAGCGGTGTCCTCACCGCCGACGGCGACGGCAAAGTGCGCTACCGGGTGCGCGTGCCGCAGTTCAGCGGGGCACTCCGCATCATGGCCGTAGCCTACAAAGACGATGCCTTCGGCTCGGCCGAAGCCACGATGAAGGTGGCCGACCCGGTGGTGATTTCGACGGCGCTGCCGCGTTTTATGAGCCCCGGCGACACGATTGACGTGCCGGTGACGCTGATGAATACGACAAAGAATCTGATTGCTGTGAAAGTCAATAAGCAACTTTCCGGTCCACTTGTTTCTGCTGAACCCATTGAGGAACTGAACGGAGTTGATGGAGTCAGTGTCAAAGGGAAAAATGAAGAATGGTCCGTTTTACTGCGTCCCAATGCTGAAAACAGAGTTACTTTTCACGTGGCAGCACGGCAAATCATAGGTAGCGGCAGCGTCAAAATTTCAGCTACTGGTTTGAAGGGAATAACGGAAACCTTTACCGAAACTATCGAACTTCCCATCCGCCCCGCCGCCTCGCTCGAAAAGCGAACCGGCAGTGGCGTGGTGGCCGGCGGGGCCACGCTCCCGCTCAACCTGAAAACCGATTTTCTGCCCGCCTCGCTCACCAGCCGGCTGGTGGTGAGCCGCTCGCCTCTCACGGAGTTCAGCAAGGACCTGCACTACCTGCTGCAATACCCCTACGGCTGCCTGGAGCAAACCGTGTCGGCCGCTTTCCCGCAGCTGTACTACGCCGATTTGGCTGCCACCTTGCAGCAGAAATCCGGCTCCGGCCCGAAAGCCCAGCGCTACAACCCGAACTACCACGTGCAGGAAGCCATCCGCAAGATTGAGAGCATGCAGCTTTACAACGGCAGCCTGAGCTACTGGCCGGGCGGCGACTACGACAACTGGTGGGCCACCGCCTACGCCGCCCATTTCCTGCAGGAAGCCCAGCAGGCCGGCTTCGCGGTGAATAAATCCGTCCTCGACAAGGTGCTGAAATACCTGGCCTTCCGCCTCAAAAAGCGCGAAACCGAGCCCTACCAGTACTTCGACGTCAACAACCTGGCCCGCCAGCGCACCATCGCCAGCAAGGAAATCGCCTACTCGCTCTACGTCCTCGCCCTGGCCGGCCGCCAGGACCCCGTGGCCATGAACTACTACCGCGCCAACCGCGCCCTGCTGGCCGAAGACTCCAAATTCCTCCTCGCCTGCACCCAGAACATCCTCGGCAACCAGCGCGCCTTCCGCGAAATGCTGCCCACCAGGTTCGGCAGCGAAACGGCCGGCAAGCGTGCCCTCGACGGCTCGTTCTACTCGCCCATCCGCGACGAAGGCTTGGTCCTGAACGCCCTGGTGAGCACCGACCCCAACAATCCGCAAATCACCAGCATTGCCCGCCAGCTCAGCCGCCAGCTGAAAGCGGCCGGCTGGCTCAGCACCCAGGAACGCGCCTTCGCCCTGCTGGCCCTCGGCAAAATAGCCCGCCAAAACGCCCGCAGCACCGCCACCGCCACCCTCACCATCGACGGCAAACCAGCTGGGAATTTCGACGGCAAAGACCTGATGCTGCGCAAAGTAGCCAACCGCAACGTCAGCATCCGCACCGCTGGCAAGGGCAACCTCTACTACTTCTGGGAAACCGAGGGCATCTCGGCCAGCGGCCAGGTGCAGGAGGAAGACAGCTACCTGAAAGTGCGCCGCCAGTTCCTCACCCGCGACGGCGCGCCGCTGGGCACCCCCAGCTTCCGCCAGAACGATTTGGTGGTCGTAAAAATCACCATCGAAGCCGGCGACGGGGCCGGCGAAATCAAGAACGTAGCCATCACGGATTTGCTGCCAGCGGGATTGGAGATTGAGAACCCCCGCATCGGCGCTTTGCGCGAATTGGCCTGGGCCAAGGACGCCGCCACGCCCGACTACCTCGACGTGCGCGACGACCGGATTAACCTGTTCACCACCGCCACGGGCAAGCCGAAAGCGTTTTACTACTTGTGCCGGGCAGTATCGAAAGGCACCTTCAAATTAGGCCCGGTGAATGCGGATGCGATGTACAACGCGGAGTATCACAGCTATAACGGGGCCGGCGTGGTGCGGGTACGGTAGGCACCGGGAGCGCGGGGGGTAGCGCCAGCACGCCAAGTATCAGCAGACCAAAACTAAAGCTTATGATTACCAATTTTCGGGTTGAGGGAAATAAGAACGCCTTTCCGTCGCCGGGATATGGCAAAGTCGTCACGTGGCAGCACAATGCCAAAAAGGTAAAGTTTGAGTTTGAGCACGAGGTTTCCGCCTACCACATCGAGTATCTTGATGAGGTGCTTATCCAAGCCTGGGTCAACGACTTTTACAAGGCTAACCTGTTTATTTACCACGCTGATGGCACCCTGAAGGCCCGGCCACCCATGCCAACGCTAAAACACGAGGTGTATGGCGTGTACGCCGTCTGGTTTGAGCAAGGCAAAAAACAGGTTATCGTGGTGCTGCACTGCGACGAGTATCAACCGTATGACACCGCCTGCACTTTCAATTTAGAAACGCACGAGTTTTCAGAGTTTCACCCTACGAAATAACCGGGGCATTCTGCCAGCGTGTTTGCGTATGGCCACTCTTTCTCACTTCCTTTTAAAACCATGCATTTTCTGCGTCGCCAGCTACTCATTGTGTTAGTCTTGTTCCTGGGAATGGTCGTCTGGATGGCCTACTTCCTCTATTTCCGCACCGATGGCCACGGCAAATTACTGCGGGAAGCTGACAGCCCCGAAGCCGCCGCACGGGGCCAGCAAATCCTCGGCCGGGCCGATGCGCTGACCAACCAGCACCAGTACGACGCGGCCAAAACCCTGCTCGATTCCCTGCGCGATGCCGACGCCAACCCGGCTATGTTTATTGACGATAATGCGTTGGAGCAACGGATGGACACGCTGCGCCGCCGCCGCTTCCGGGAGAAAACGGCTCAATAGATTTAGTCAGGAAACGGTTAGCAGCAATTGGAAAATCGGCGAACCGGCTGAGTGATGTATTTTCAGCTATGAAAAACCGGGGATGGCAGCGGGTAGTGGGCGGCATCATGGGTAGCGTGCTGTTGCTGCTTGCCCTCGACCGCCTGTTTCCGCTGCCGCCCACGCCGCGCTACTCGCCCATCGTGCTGGCGGCCGATGGCAGCGTCCTGCACGCCTTCCTGAACCCCACCCAGAAGTGGCGGATGAAAACCGAGCTGGCCGAAATAACCCCGGCGTTGCAGCAGGCCATTATCAATAAGGAAGACCGGTATTTTCGGTATCATTTTGGGGTGAATCCGGTGGCGATAATGCAGGCGGCCGGGCGCAATCTGTTCAAATCAGGCCGCACCACCGGGGCCAGCACCATCACCATGCAGGTGGCTCGGCTGCTGGAACCCAAGGAGCGCACCGTCGGCAATAAGCTACTGGAAATGCTGCGCGCCACGCAGCTGGAAGCCCATTACAGCAAGGCCGAAATCCTGCAGCTCTACCTGAACCTGGTGCCCTACGGCGGCAACATTGAAGGCGTGAAATCGGCCGCGCTGCTCTACTTCCAGCAGCCGCCCGACTACCTCTCGCTGGCCCAGACCGTGACGCTGGCCATCATCCCGAACCAGCCGCGCATCCTGGTACTTGGCAAGAACAACGCCCTTATTCTGGCCGAGCGCAACCGCTGGCTGCGGCAGTTTCAGCAGCAGCACCTGTTCCCGAACCAGGATATTGCCGATGCCCTCAATGAGCCACTCGATGCCCAGCGCCACGCCGCTCCCACGCTGGCCCCGCACCTGGCGCGGCGGCTGGTATCGCAGTTTCCCGGCCAGCCCATCATCCACTCCACGCTGCGCCGCAGCCCCCAAGCCAAGGCCGAGGACCTGACCAAAAACTACGTGCGCCGCCTGCACGAGCTGGGCATTTCGCAGGCCGCCGTGCTGGTCGTGAACAACCGCACCCGCGCCGTGGAAGCCTACGTGGGCTCCGCCGATTTTGCCGATGCGGCCGGCAGCGGGCAGGTCGATGGCGTACGGGCCATCCGCTCGCCGGGCAGCACGCTCAAGCCATTTTTGTATGCGCTGGCGGTGGATAAAGGCATTATTACGCCAAAACTGAAGCTGCCCGACGTGCCCACCAATTTCAGTGGCTTTCGGCCCGAGAATTTCGACAAAAGCTGCGCCGGTGAAGTAACCGTGGAGCGGGCGCTGACTTACTCACTCAACATCCCGGCGGTACGGATTCTGGCCGATGTCGGCGTGCCCGTTTTCACCGATAAGCTGCGGCTGGCGGGCTTTAAAACAGTAGCCAAAAACGCGCCTTATCTGGGTTTGAGCACGATATTGGGCGGCTGCGGCGCGACGTTGGAGGAGCTGACGGGCCTGTACGCCGCGCTGGCCGATGGCGGGAAGTGGCGAGCGTTGCGGGTCACCTCAACCCCGCCGGTCGCAACCTCACCCCCCGGCCCCCTCTCCAAAAAAGAGGGGGAGCCAAAGGGTAATG
>JALYUH010000221.1 GCA_030853985.1 Bacteroidota bacterium
CTCCGGTCCAGCCGCCTCAGGCGGCCGGACCGGAGCGGTCAAGCTCTGCCCCCAAGCAGCCAATTCTTTTTTTGGCAGGAACAAGCTTCCAGCCCGGCCCTTTTATCAAACGTAAATTATTGAAATAAAGGGTTTTGTTCCAATAAAAAAACGAGCTACTCCTTCTCGAATACTGCCGATACCCAACTGCGCAACGTGCGGTGGCGCTGGTAGCGCAGGCCGTGCTTGCCGGCCTCGGCCTGAATTTTGGGCAGGTCCTCCTCGTAAAAGCCGCTGAACAGGATGGGCCGGCAGGTGGGCAGCAGGCGCGCGTACTCTTGCATGTCTTCCAGCAGCACGTTGCGGTTGATGTTGGCCAGAATCAGGTCGAAGGGTTCTTCGTAGGCGAGGGTTTCCACGCCGCCCAGGCGGCACTCGATGCCGTGGCACTGGTTTTCGGCGGCGTTGTCGCGGGCGTTTTCTACGGTCCAGGGCTCGGTATCGACGGCCAGCACCTGGCGGGCCCCCAGGAGCTCGGCCATGATGGCCAGAATGCCGGTGCCGGTGCCCATGTCCAGCACGCGCAGGCCCTTGTGGCTCACGTCGAGCTGGTTTTCAATCATCAGGGCCGTGGTTTCGTGGTGGCCGGTGCCGAACGACATGCGCGGCATAATCACGATGTCGTAGTCGACGCCCGCTGGCTCGGGGTGGAACGGGGCGCGTACCGACACGCGCTCGGCAATGATGAGGGGCTGGAAGTTCTTCTCCCACTCGGCGTTCCAGTTCTGGCGGGTAATTACGCGGTGCGAGTGGCTGAGTTCGCCCTGGCCCTCGTAGCGGCTCATGATTTCGGCCACCGCGTCGGGGTTGAACACGTCTTCGGTGGTATAGGCCTGGAAGCCCGCGTCAGTGTCCTCAAAGGTGTCGAAGCCCACTTCGGCCAGCTCGGCCACCAGTATGTCGGCCAGCTCGCGCGGGGCCTCAACGGTCAGTTCAATAAAATCCATGCTTTTACAATGAAGAATGAGCAATGAGCCATGAAGAATGAGCAATGAAGAGTTTCCAGGCCGCTTCGGCAACCGAAGAATTGTTCATTGCTCATTCTTCATTGTTCATTGACAACAAAGGTCGCCCAAAAAATCAGGCCCCGATGCCGCGCCATAGCTTGCGGCGCAGCGGGCCATCGTTGCGCAGCACCGCCCGGATGGGCCAGTACGCCGAGGCCGTGATGACGGCCGCCAGCGCAATGCGCGCCCACCACCACGGCAGTAGATACAGCCCGGCCGCCGTGCCCAAGGTGACGAAGCTCATGAGCGTGCTGGAGTTTTTGTTGGTGCCGAGGCTCATCACCTTCACCACGGGCTTGGCATGGTAGAGCGTGCCCCACAGGCCCACGCTGGTGAGGGCCGCCGCCCCCAGCGGCAGCAGCCCCAGCAGCGGCCAGAACGCGCGCGGGTACAATCCCAGCAGCAGCAGCGCCGTCAGCAGGCAGTCGATGAGCACCACCGGCAGCACCAGCCGCAGATACAGCGCCAGCACCCGCCGGGTGAGGCCCAGGCGCTGCACTTCATTGGCAACCAGCCCTTTCATGAAGCCAAACAGGTTGTTGTTAGTATAGGTGAAACCCATTAAAGGAGTCAGCGTCAGGTAGAGAAAAGGTTGACGCTTCAGCTTTTCGCTGCCGTCCAGGCCCCAGCGAGTCACGACCAGCATCACTACTTTTATCACCAGTCCCATTAGCAGCAGCACCCATACTTTTTGAAAATAGGCGCGCTGCTCGGGCGAGAGCCGCGCCAGCAGCGAGCCCGACGCCGGAGCCACCGGGGCCACCTCGTCGGGCAGGAAGCGGGCGCCGAAGTACGGCCCCAGCAGGTAGAGCTGCGCCGCGCCCAGCAGCCAGGGCAGCACGGCCATACCCACGCCCAGCGGCAGGGTGTAGGAGGCGGCGGGGTGCGCCAGCCACCACAGCATCAGGCCCAGGCTGGCGAGGTGGGCCAGCATAAGCGGGTGCCGCCAGCGCCGCAGCGTGACGAGCAGCCGCAGGTTGAAGCTGAACATTGTGGCACCCAGCACCAGCAGCAGGCTGAAGCCGGGCACTAGGGCATTGTGCGATACCGCCAACACAGCCGCCAGCAGCGCCGTGACAACCAGCAGGCGGCGCAGGGTAATTAAATTCAATAGGAAAGCCGCCACCACGTTCCAGCGGGCCGACAGCGGGAAGTGCTCGGGTACGACCCGCGAAACCAGTCGCAGGCTGGGCAAAAAATCAACCAGTAGCGCCGAGGCCAGCCACATTGCGTTCAGGGCAATGGTTAAATTAGGCAGCAGTTCGGGGTCATCCGTTGAGGGGTGATTCAGTAAAAAGCCCAAACCCACGCCGTAAACCACCATCAGGGCCAGCAGCAGCAGGGCCACGGTGCGCTCGCCGCTATCGGCGGGCCACACCACATCCAGCAGGCGGCGGCGCAGCAGAAAGGGCAGCAAGCCGCCGAGCCGGCCGCCGCCGCCATGAGCGGGCGCTAGCGTTGCGAGGTCAGCCATGTCAGGTCCTGGGCTTGGTTGGTGGCGGGGTGCAGCAGCTGCAGGAGGGCATCGCCGAGGGCGGCGCGCTCGCCGTGCGCGAACTCGGCCATCGTGCCCCAAAATTTCACCTCGCTCTCGTCAAGCACCAATAAGTGGGTGGCCAGCTGCTCGATGTGGCTTAGGTTGTGCGACGAGATGAAGGTGAGGGCCTGCGGCTGATAGCTGCGCAGCAGGCTCAGCACGCGGTCGGCGGCAAACACGTCGAGGCCGTTGAAGGGCTCGTCCAGAATCAGCAGCTCGGGGCGGTGCAGCAGGCACGAGGCAATGGCCACGCGCTGCTTCATACCGGTCGAGAAGGTACTCAGGCGCTTGCGGCGCACGGTGTCGTAGTCCTCCAGCAAGTGGGCCAGCAGGCTTTCGATGCGCGCCTGGGCATCGGGCAGCGCGTAGATGCGGGCCACGAACTGCAAATACTCCTCGGCCGTGAGCTCCTCCACGAGATAACCCTGGTTCACGAGCGCGCCCATGCGGCGCTTCACCGCTACCGGGAAGGTTTCGCCCAGCGCCTGACCGTCGATGATAAGCTGGCCGCTGGTCGGTAGCAGCACGTTGGTGAGCAGGTTGAAAAGCGTGCTTTTGCCCGCGCCGTTGCGGCCCAGCACGCCCACGCACATGCCGGGGCCGGCCGTCAGGCTCAAGTCGCGCAGGATGGTTTTCGGGCCGAAGGTTTTGGTGATGTTTTGTAGAATTAATTCCATTGGGGAAAGGCGGGAGAACTTAAAGCGGAAGCGGAGATAAACAAAAACGCCATGCCGAGCGCAGCCGAGGCATCTCGCGTGCAGCAGCGACTCAATCGTTTCCACGACCAAATCATTACGACTGCACGCGAAATGCTTCGACGGCGCTCAGCATGACGTTCTTGGAAAACCAGGTTTCTAACTTATTGCCGGCAGCCGGCAAACGAGCGCACCGTGGTGTAATG
>JALYUH010000232.1 GCA_030853985.1 Bacteroidota bacterium
GCATATCGGTAGCGCATCAAAGGCAAAAAAAGCAAAGCCCCAGCGGGGCGACACTTGTTCGACGAGTGTCGCCCCGCTGGGGCTTTTTCACATCAGGAACAGGTGTTTCTACCGATATGCCGCCCCGCTGGGGCTACGCATACCGCAGCTCGCCCGCGCCCACGCGCAGCGTCACGCCGGGCTCGGCGGTGAGGCGGCCGGCCACTTGCGCCGAGTAGCCACTGGCGCGCAGCGAGGCCACGACGGTGGCGGCGCTGGCTTCTTCGGTCACGATGAGCATGCCGGTGCCCATGTTCCAGTAGAGGTAGGCGGTTTCGGCATCAATGCCGCCGATTTCGCAGAGGCGCTGCATGGCGGGGAAGGGTTCGAAAATATTATCCAGCACCGCGCCGAGGCCATTTTTGAGCACCCGTTTGAAGTTGTCGGCCACGCCGCCGCCTGTTATGTGAGCGATGCCGTGCAGCGGCAGGCCGGCATCGAGCAGGGCCGCCACGCCGGGCGAGTAGATGAGCGAGGGCTCCAGCATGGCTTCGCCCCAGTTGGCGAACTGGTCGGGGCCATCGTAGGGCGCGTCGTGCCAGTTCTCGCCGAAGAGGCGCGTTAGCGTTTTGCGGGCCAGCGAGTAGCCATTGGAGCGGAACGAGGGCGAGCGCAGGGCCACCACCGCGTGGCCGGCCCGGGCGGTTTTGCCGCTCAGGGGCTGGGCCAGGCTGGGGTGCAACACGCCGATGGCCGTGGAGCACCAGTTGAAGTTCATCTTGGCCCCCGGCCAGCCGCCGATGCGGTTGCCGAGCTCCGCGATTTCGCCGCCCGTGATGGCAATTTGGGCGAAGTTAGCGGCATCGTGCAGGCCGCGCATGAGTTGGTCCACCACGTCGTAGTCGAGGTGGTTCACGTCGATGATGTTGGACAGGTTGGTGGGCACGAAGCCGGCGGCGATGAGGTCGTCGGCCGTCATGGCGATGAGGTCGTAGCCGAGTGAATCGTACTTATTGAGGCGCTCGGCCACCTCAATCTTGGTCCCGATGCCATCGGAGCTGATGCCGAGGCGCTCCGCGCCGAAGCGGATTTCGTTGGAGAAGCCGCCGTCGAGGTCCTGGGCGGGCTCGCCGGGCTTGCCGGCGCGGTTGGCGAAGGTTTTTTTCGACCAGTTGTAGGCGTTGCGCGAGGCGGCGTTGCCTTCTTCGATGGAGTAGCCGGCGGGATTAGTCATTTAACATTTATCAATTAACATTTAACAATCGTCACTTAGCACCCAACAATTATCTGCACTGCCTGCCCTTATCCGCACCGAACACCCCATGTTGGTTATCGAAGCGTTGCGCCAGACGGGTGTTAAATGATAAATGTTACGTGTTAAATGACCTTTAGTGCTCCGTCGGCTCCGGCGCTTTGGCGCTCACCGACTTCTTCTTCGCCTTTTTCTCGCCGCGGTGGCTGGCACGCTCTTCCTGCACGTGGCGCAGGTAGTGGGTTACGTCGCCCGTCGGGTATTTGCCCGAGAAGCAGGCGAAGCAGCTGCCGCCGTGGCCTTTTTCCTCGGCAAACAACTCCTCCAAATCCGACAAATCCTGGTAAATCACCTTGTCGGCCTCGATGTAGCGGCAGATTTCTTCCGTCGTGTAGTTGGCCGCAATCAGCTCGGTGCTCATGGCCATGTCGATGCCGTAGATGCAGGGCGACACGATGGGCGGCGCGCTCGAAATAAAATACACCTCGGAAGCCCCAGCCTCGCGCAGCAGCCGCACGATGCGGCGCGAGGTGGTGCCGCGCACGATGCTGTCGTCGACCACGGCCACCTTTTTGCCTTCCACGAACTCGCGGATGGGGTTCAGCTTCTTCTTCACCACGTCCTCGCGCCCGGCCTGGGTGGGCACGATGAAGGAGCGGCCCATGTGGTTGTTTTTTACCAGCGCGCGGCGGTAGGGCACGCCAATGGCCTCGGCCAAACCGGAGGCCGCGAAGTAGCCGGACGACGGCACGTCAATTACCATATCGGGTTTCAACCCGGCATCAACTACCTTGCGGGCCAGAATTTTGCCCAGCCGCACCCGCTCCCGCGCCACCAAGCGGCCGTGAATCACGGAATCTTCGCGGGCGAAGTAAATCTGCTCGAAGGCGCAGAAATTCTTCGGCACCGCGTAGGGGTTCTTGCGGTGCACCTGGTAGTTGTTGTCGATGAAAATGGCCTGGCCGGGGCCGACATTCTCCACAAACTCAAAATCCAGATAGTCGAAACAGGTGCTCTCCGACACGAAGGCGTAGACCGGGCCGGCGGGCGTATCGCGCCGGCCAAGCGACAGCGGCCGGATGCCCAGCGGGTCGGTAAACGCCAGCAAGCCGTGGCCGGCAATCATGGTGATGGTGGCGTAGGCACCCTTCACCAGCTCCTGGGTAGTCTCGACGGCGTCGAAAATATCGACGACCGAGATGTGGTCGAGGTCTTTCACGCGCAGCTCCGAGGCGAAGGTGTACATGATGAGCTCCAGGTCGTTGGTGGTTTTGGGCAGCACGTGGTATTTGTCGTGCAGGCGCTTGGCCACGTCGCGGAAGTTGATGACGTTGCCGTTGTGCACCATCGCCAGGCCGAAGGGGTAGCTGGTGGTGAAGGGCTGCGCGAGGTCCGAGTCATTGGCGCCCTGCGTGGTGTAGCGCACGTGCCCGATGCCGAGGTTGCCCTTCAGCTTCTTCACATGCTTGGGCTTAAACACGTCATTGACGAGGCCCTGGCCTTTGTGCAGGTGAAACGAGTCGTCGAACGTGGCGATGCCGGCCGCATCCTGCCCCCGGTGCTGGAGGGCGGTGAGGCCGACAATCATATCAGCCACGACGTTATCGGGACCGTGAAAACCTACTATTCCGCACATGGCGCTTCGCTTTAATTATGAATTATAAATTATGAATTATGAATTGGTGGTCACGAATCAGAAAGGGCCTTTTCTGGAATGAAACAGCCCATTTATAATTCATAATTTATAATTCATAATTAAATGCTTTAGCGTTTCAGCGTACAGTTCGTGCTCCACGGCCAGCCCACGCCGCTCCACTTCCGCCAGCGTGTCGGCCCCGCGCAAATCCACGGTTTGCTGGGCGAGGATGGGGCCGGTATCCAGGCCTTCATCCACCAGATGCACGGTGATTTTAGTTTCCGGCAGCTGATTCTCGAACGCCCATTCGTAGGCGTGCAAACCTTGGTGCTGATGAGTATCAGCGGGGTGTATATTAATTATGCGGCCCGCAAACGGCTGAATAAAGGCTGGCGAAAGAATGCGCATATAGCCCGCCAGCACTACTAAATCGGGCTGATACTGCTGGAGCAGCTGAACCGCTTCTGCATCAAACGTTTCGCGCTTGCGGCCCTGGCTGGGCAACGAGGCCACCGGGCAGCCCAGAGCAGCGGCGGCTTGGAGGCCAAAAGCGTCGGGCTTGTTGCTGAAGACGATTGCGACTTCGGCCACATCTTTCAGCACGCCGGTTTTGGTGGCTTCCAGCAGCGCCAACATGTTCGAGCCCCGGCCCGATAGCAGGATGGCCAAGCGCGTTAACCTCACCCCCGACCCCTCTCCAAAAGAGAGGGGAGCCTGACGAAATTGCTCGAAGGAGGAGAGGAGTTTCATGGATTTCAGTTGGGCTGCTGGGCTCAATTTACGACGGCGGCGGTGAGGACCGGCGCGGGGCGTTGGGCGATATCAGGCCGGAAATAGGCACCTTCGAACGTGACCTGGGCGCAGGCTTCGTAGGCGCGGGCGGTGGCCTCTTCCAGGTCGTGGCCGTGGGCGGTGAGGACGAGGACGCGGCCGCCGTTGGTCACGAGCTCGCCGGCTTCGTTGCGTTTGGTTGCGCCGTGGTAGGCGTGCACGTCGGCCGGCAGGTTGTCGAGGCCAGTGATAGGGAAGCCGGTGGGGAAACCGGCGGCCGGGTAGCCGCTCGAGGCCAGCACCACGCCTACGAATGCGCCGGGCCGCTGCCGCACGCCCTGCTTGGAAAGGGTGCCGTTGAGCGTGGCTTCAATCAAATCGAGCAGGCTGCTATCCAGGGCGGGCAGCAGCACTTCAGCTTCGGGGTCGCCGAGGCGGGTGTTGTATTCCAGCAGCTTGGGGCCGCTGGGCGTGAGCATGATGCCGAAGTAAAGGAAGCCCCGGAACTCGAACTGCTCGTTTTGCAGGCCGCGCAGGGTGGGGTCCACGATGTCGCGGCGGATGGCGGCCAGCACGTTGGCATCGGCGAAGGGCACGGGGCAGTAGGCGCCCATGCCGCCGGTGTTGGGGCCGCGGTCGCCGGCCAGCAACTGCTTGTGGTCCTGCGAAGTGGCCAGCAGGCGAATGGTGCGGCCATTGGTGAGGCCGATAATGCTGATTTCGGAACCGGTCAATTTCTCTTCCAGCAGAAAGGAAAACCAGCCCGAATAGCTCGTTTGCAGGTCATCGAACGCCGCCGCTGCCTCTTCTGGCGACGAGCACACGTACACGCCCTTACCGGCGGCCAGGCCGTCATATTTCACCACAACATGCCCGCCCAACTCGGCCGCTTTGGCGCGGGCGGCGGCAATGTTGTCGCTCCGAAATGGCCAGGCCTGCGCCGTGGCCACGCCGTGGCGGCGCATGAATTCCTTGCTCCACACCTTCGAGCTTTCCAGCCGCGCCGCCGAACGCGTCGGGCCAAAAACCTGGATGTCGGACCCCGCAAAAAAGTCAGTGATGCCCGCCGCCAGCGGCGCTTCCGGCCCCACCACAATCAGCTTGGAATCGTGGGCCTGGGCGAAGGCCTTCACCGCCTCAAAATCGAGCGGGTTGACTTCGGGGTGGCTGTTGGGAATGCCCGCATTGCCGGGCAGCACGTGTACTGTAGCCCCATCGCGGGTCAGCTTTTCGGCCAGGGCGTGCTCGCGTGCGCCGGAACCGAGGAGGAGAAGGATTTTAGGGTTTTCTGACTTCATGCTATGCTAAAAGAACCATTTCAAAAGCCACTCCTGTAGTGGTCCGCACTGTAAAACCAAGGCTCTGATAAAGGCTGAATGCTCTGGTATTAACCTTTAATACATTCAGCGTCACTGCCTTTTTCGGCTTCCGAGTCTCTTCTATCAATTGCTTTAAAAGGGAAGTGCCAATTCCTTTATTCTGAAAATCAGGAACAATCAATAGGTTCTGAATGAAGAGGCTATCTAATTTTTCTGTTTTTTCTAAAAAACCAATCACTCGTTCCTGATGAAGTAAAAGCGTAGCGTTATTCGGGCTGAAGTGCTCGGAATGGTACGTTTGCTGAAAGGCATCATCCCATCCCCAAACCTGCGCTATGTACGGCCCAAGGG
>JALYUH010000239.1 GCA_030853985.1 Bacteroidota bacterium
GCGCGGACCTGCTCGAAAATGGCCCGGACGCGGGCGGCTACCTGGGGCGCTTCGGCTGCGGCGGGGCGCTGCTGGAGGGCGGCCCAGGCCGCGGGGGCGGGATTGGCAATAAACTGCATGGCGAAACGGCTAGGCAATCATTTTTTCGATGGGCAACACCAGAATGCCTTCGGCCCCTACGGCCTTGAGCTGGCTGGTGATGTGCCAGAAATCGTCTTCCTGCACCACCGACTGCACCGACACCCAGCCGGCTTCGGCCAGCGGCGTCACGGTGGGCGACTTGATGCCCGGCAACAGCCGGCGCACTTCATCCAGCGCCGCAATCGGGGCATTCAGCAAAATGTACTTGCTGCGCTTGGCGCGGCGCACGGCCTGCATCCGGAACTGCAGTTGGGCCAGCAAATCGGCCTGTTCGGGGCTCAGGTTGGGCTGGGCGATGAGCACGGCCTCGGAGCGAAATACGGTTTCAACTTCGCGCAGGCCGTTGCCGAGCAAAGTCGAGCCGCTGCTCACGATGTCGCAGATGGCTTCGGCCAAGCCAATGCTGGGCGCAATCTCCACCGAGCCGCTGATGGTATGTAGATTGGCCTGCACGCCATTCGCGGCCAGGTAGCGGCCCAGAATGTTGGGGTACGAAGTGGCGATATTCTTACCTTGCAGCGTCTCAATCGAGGAATATGCTTCGGCGCGGGGCACGGCTAGGCTCAGGCGGCACTTGCTGAAACCGAGGGTTTCGACCTCCAGGTTGGGGTAACCGGCTTCAACCAGCACGTTCTGGCCCACGATGCCGAGGTCGGCCACGCCATCCTGCACGTAGCCCGGAATGTCATCGTCGCGCAGAAACAGGATTTCGAGCGGGAAATTGGTGGCTTCGGTTTTGAGCTTGTAGGTGCTGCTGATGAAGCTGATGCCGCATTCGCGGATGAGGGCGAGCGAGTCCTCGCTGAGGCGACCGGACTTCTGAATGGCTAAACGGAGCATGAAACGGGTAAGTGGCCGGGAAACGCGGCTCGGCGAGCGCGCGGCAGGGCAGCCGGCAAAGGCGGCCCGTTGCTTGGTTCCCGGAAAATTAAAAAGGTGGGCCGGAAGCTGGCGAGCCCCCGAACGCGGCGGTGGAGACTCGGGCTACCGGTACTGAATTAGCACCCGGCGCACAACCCGGCCTCCCACAGATGGTGATGATGATGGACACCCGCAACGGCCCGGCTACCCACGAGCGGGGCGGCGGCAAAGGCGCAAATAGTGGCGGGGAATAAGGTCATCGGGCACAAAGGTAGTACGAAGATGCGGTGGTGGCACCGCAGCGCACCATTTTATTGCTGCGGGTAGTACTGCTGAGCTGGGCGAAAGGTTTTGGGGCCGTGAAAAAACGACCGGCATGCCACGCGCTAAAACCGGGCAATCAGGCGCAGGTTGATGAGGCGCTGCGAGAGGTAGCTGGGCACCGAGTAGGTTACGCCGTTCACGTCCTGCAAGTAGCTGTAGCCGCCCACGTTGTTGGCCCCCAGCACATTCAGGATTTCCAGGCCCAGCCAGAGGTTGTCGAAGCTGTAGAAATGGGCTTTGGGCGCGCCGGTGTTTTTCAGGCCGATGACTTTGGAGAAGCCCAGGTCGACGCGGCGGTACACGCGGACCAGGGCATTGGTGCCGCGCAGGTCGGGCTGGTTGGGCGGGCTGAAGGGCAGGCCGGAACCGATTACCAGGTTCACGTAGCCCCGCACCGAAGGGTTGTTGGGCAGGTGGTCTTGAAAGAACACGCCCACGTTCAGGCGCTGGTCCTGCGGCCGGCGAATAAAGCCTTTAGCTTCGCGGCTGGTGATTTTGCCGTCGGCATCCACCACGTTCAGCGAATCGCCGGCCACGTTTTCCTGGGTCGAGAGAATGCCCAGGCTGAACCACGACTCCGCCCCCTTCACAAACTCGCCGCTGAGCCGGGCATCGAAACCGGCGGCGTAGGCCCGGGCGTTGTTCTTGCCGAAGTAGCGCAGCCGCACGTTGTCCACGTCGTAGGGCACCACATCGGTGAGGTACTTATAATAGACTTCGCTGGTGAACTTGAACGGCCGCCCGAAGCCCTGGAACGTGACGTCTTTGCCCACGATGAAGTGGTAGGATTTCTGGGCGCGTAGCTCCACGTTCAGCTGGCCGGTTTGCACCAGCGGCTGGCTAGGGTCGGCGCGCTCGCCGGCCTGGGTGCGCAGCTCGCGGTAGAACGGTGGCTGGTAGTAGACCCCCACGGCGGCCTTGAACGAACGGTTGGGGTGGCGGCGGCTGATTTGCGAGAACTGCACCCGCGGGCTGATAACGAGCTGGCCGTTGGTCGTCCAGTAGTGCGCCCGGGCACCGTAGGTGAGCGTGCGGAGCGAGTCGAGGTTCCAGGTATCCTGCACGAAGCCCTGGCTGCGGGTGCTGAGCAGGCTCAAATCGGAAAGCAGGCGGGTGCGGCGGGCATCGGGCACGAAGTCGGCCGAGTCGGCGTAGCTGTATTCGTCGAGGCGGTCGGCGATTTTCTCACGGCCGATTTTCGCGCCCCAGCGCACCGTATGGCCGGCGGCCGGCACCCAGCGGCCCTTGGTTTCGATAGTGAAGATGCGCGCCGTGAGGTTGTTGCGCGAGTGCTTGAACTCGGAGCCCAGATTGCGCTCGCGCACGGCCTGGTTAAAGTCGGGCGAGTTCGGGTCGCGGTTGATTTCGGCAAACCGATACGCCGCTTCCACGTCGCGGAACTCAAATTCGCGCGAAATCAGGGCCGAGCCCAGCAGCTCCATTTGCAGGCGCGACGAAAAATCGTGCTTCAGGTTCAGCCCGCCCTGGTAGGTATCAAACTGCATGCGCTCGCGCCCGCCGTAGCCGATGAATACCCGCGTGAGCTGGTTGACGCCGGTAGAGAACGTGGACTCGCCGGTTTGGGGCGAGAAGCGGTAGTCGTTGTGCGCCACCACGCCCATCAGGCCCAGCGTGGTGCGCTGCATATCGTCCTGATGGCCCAGGCCGATGTTGACGAACGCCTGCGCGTCGTAAAAAGTGGGGTTGTAGCCACCCTGCGCCTGTTTCAGCGAATTGAGAACGTACTGGGCATTCTTGTAGCGCACCCCGGCCAGGTAGCTCACCCGGCCGTTGGCCGAGCGGGCTTCGGCGTGGGCCGCACCGCCCACCAGGCTAGCCGTAAGCGAGGCCGCGAACTTCTCGGGCGTTTTGTAGTCCACGCTCAGCACCGAGGCCAGCTTGTCGCCATACTTGGGCTGCCAGCCGCCGCTGCTGAATTCGACCTGCTTCACCAAATCGGCATTGATGAAGCTGAGGCCCTCCTGCTGGGCCGAGGTCACGAGAAACGGCCGGTA
>JALYUH010000252.1 GCA_030853985.1 Bacteroidota bacterium
GCTTACTACTAAGCAGCACGGGCTTTTTGCGGCTGAATCATCCGAAAGCTAGCGGTGGATTTTCACCCCGATATCGTACTGGTAGCGGGGGCGGCCGCCGAGCGGAATGGCGAAGAACGGCAGGGCCGTTTCGTACTGGTCGGTTACGTAGAGCACCATGTCGTTGGGCGCGGGCTTGGTGGAGGTGAGGCGGAAATCGAGGCTGAGGCCGTGCTCTTTGCTGGCGATGGGGAATACGCTGCTGGTCCATTCACCGTCGCCGCTCATGGCCCCGGGCTGGCCGTTTTTGGCAATGCTGAACACGTTGAGCGTGGCCGCATTGTCCACATCGTAGTTGCTTTGCTTGATGCTCACCACCTTGTCGTTCACGAAGGGATAGAGGTGCACGGTGGTTTTGGTGGCCGTGGCCGGCAGCCGGAAGCAGTACTCGTAGGTGAAGGCGTTGCCGCCCTCAACCGCCACGTTTTCGGTGGGGCTGGTGCTGAAAAAGTAGCGGTAGAGGTTGCCGTCGTTGCCACTCAGGCCCTTGGCTACCAGCTTGAACACGCGGCCCTGAAACTCCTCCACTGGCTCGCCTTCGAGGGGGTTGAGAGGGCCAAAGGTGTACCATTTGCCATCGTACTGCGGCTCGCTGCCGAAGGTCTGGCTTTTGAGCAGGCGGCCGGTGGGCACGGTGTTGGTGGGGCGCGGGTCGCGGGCCTGCGGGCCGCTGAAGGTGCCGGGGCCACCGTAAAGGCTAAAGGAGGTCGTGGTGTTAGCGGCACCTTTTAGGTCGTCGTTTTTGCCGCCGCAGTCGGGGTCCAACACCCGGATGTAAACGGGGGTGCGCTGCCGCTCGGGAACCAGGAAGAAGAACGTTTGCGAAAAGTCGTCGTCGCCCCACTGCTTGTCCGACTGCGCCCCGAAGGTTATCAGGCTTTCCACGCGTTCGCCGGGGTTGGGCACGGCCTGCGCGTGGGCCGGTGCCGGCGCCGCTAGGGCCAGTGCGGCACTACAAAACCAAAATATGTGTTTCACCATACCGGCAAGATACCGAGCCCCGTCCAATTGTGCCTGCCAGGAACTTGGCTCATGCGCAAATTTGGCGGTTCCGGCGTATGTTTATCATTCGTTAACCTCCCGCTTATATGCCTGCCACCGTTCGTGCCACTTCCGATTTCTTCGACCAGCTCACTTTCGACCTGCTGAAGCTGCGCGTGATGGCCCAGCAGCGTTTCCGCCCGCTGAGCGCCGAGGAGCTGAACCGCCGGCCCGGCTCGGGCCGCTGGAGCGCCGGGCAGTGCCTGGAGCACCTCAACATTGTGGGCGGCCACTACCTGCCTACCATCGCGGCGCGCATCAAGCGGGCCCAGGCGCGCGGCTCGCAGCCGGCTCCCGAGGCCAAGCAGGGCATCATCGGCCGGAAATTTATTGAGGCCATGCGGCGGCCGGCCAGCGAGAAGCTGCTGGTTTCGCCCCGGCGCTATGCCCCCACCGGCACGCGCCTGCCGCGCACCGTGGCCGAAGTATTCAGCCGGCAGATTGACGAGCTGCTACGCCTGGTGCTGCTGGCCCGGCAGGTGAACGCCAATGCCGTGCGTATTCCCAACCCCCTGTTTCCGTTGATTTTGCTGCGCCTGACCGACCAGCTAGAATTTCTAGTGGCCCACATTCATCGGCATGTCGCGCAGGCCGAGCTCGTGCTGGCGGGCATTAGCGCCCGGGCTTCGGCCTCGGCGGCGTAGCGGCGGCAGGCCTTTGGAGCGGGGCGCAATGCGCGGCGGCGAATTGGAATAGTGTGGGGTATCGCATAAATACGTCGGCGCAATGCAGCTAGGCGGCAGCGAAGTGTGCAATAAAATAGGTTCCGGCATCTTTATGGCCTCAACCAGCCGTTGCCCTTCCTTTTGCTTATGCGTTTATTCCTGCTTGCGTTTCTGTTTCTGACCATGCTGTTTAGTGCCGACTCGGCCGCGCCCGTGCCCCCCGGCACCTACGCCGCCCGCTGGAAAAAAATCGATGCCCTGCTCCGCAAGGACCAGACGGCCACCGCCGCGCCGCTGGTGGATGCCATCTATCAGCAGGCTAAAAAGGCCGGCGACAGCCCCGCCTACGTGCGGGCGCTGCTCTACAAAATCCGGCTGCTGAATGCCAAGCAGGACGATGCCGACGAAAAAGCCATTGCCCTGCTCGAAGCGGAGGTGAAGACGGCCACCTTCCCGGCCCGGCCCATTCTGCACTCGCTGCTGGCCGGCCTCTACACCAGCTACCTCGGCCAGCACCGCTACGCCCTGTACCAGCGCACGGCCGGCGCGGAAGCGACTGCCGATAAGCGCCCCGCCGATGGCGACGCGGCCGCCGACGGCGGCACCAGTCTGGCCACCTGGGATATGGGCCGGCTGGGCGCGGCCATCGTGCGGCACTACTACCAGTCGGTGGAAGATGAGCCGCAGCAGCAGCTGAAAACCACGCTGGCCGACCTCGGCGACCTGGCCGTGGGCGGCGATGCCGAGGGCCGCGCCCTGCGGCCCACGCTCTACGACCTGCTGGCCCAGCGCGCCATCGAGGGCCTGAAGAACCAGGAGTTGTACGTGACCAAGCCCGAGCAGCAATTCCAGCTGATAGAGCCGAAGTTATTTGGCCCGGCCGCCGAGTTTGCCGGCCTGCGCCTGCTGGCCCCCGAAGCCGACTCGCTGAACGGCCAGCTGCACGCGCTGCACCTGTTGCAGCGCCTCACCGCCTCGCGCCAGCAACTAGCGCCGCAAAACCTGGCCGCGCTGGCCGACGTGGATTTGAGCCGCGTGGATTACCTGCACGGCCTCACGGCGGAAAACGACCTGGCCGCGCAGTATGAGCCGGCGCTGGTGCGGCTAGCCGAAACGTATAAGGTGTTGCCCATCAGCACGGAGTTTATGGCCCGGCGGGCCGAGGCGATACGCGAGGCCGGCGACAACGTGGCCGCCGTGCGGCTGGCCCGCGATGCGGAAGCCCGGTTTCCGAAGTCGCGCGGCGCGGCGCGGGCGCGGCAGTTGCGCGAGCAGATTGAGCAGCCGGAAGTAGCATTTTCAGCTTCTGATATTGTGGTGCCCAACCAACCCTGGCGGCTGGATGTGACGGCTCGCAACGTGGGCGAGGTGCACGCCTGGGCCTACCGGGTTTCGCTGAAGGAGTGGGAGACCTCGGGAGAATACGACGAGAAAAACCGCACCGTGGCCCAGCGCTATGCCCGCGCCCTGCGCGCCGCGCCGGCCGCAAGTTGGGATGTGCCGGTGCCCACACATCCGCAGAATTATAAGGAGCTGAAGTTTGGGGCGGTGGGCGCAGCGCTGCCGGTTGGCTATTACTTGGTCGTCATCAGCAACCAGGCCACGCCGCCGACGGAGCCGCGCGCCGGGGCGATGATGAGCTACGGCTTCGTGGGGGCCAGCCAACTGAGTGCCGTGCGCCGCACCAATCAAAGTACCGGCACTACGTCGCTGCTGCTGCTCGACCGCCAGTTGGGCGCGCCGCTGGCGGGTGTGAATAATCAGGCCACATTCAGCGTGTACAACCGGGCTAAGCAGCGCGACGAGCGCCGCCTAGGTGCCGTGGGGCAAACCAGCGCGGCGGGCGAGGTCGAAATACCCGGTCCGAATGCAGTCAACGATGCCCTCGGCCGCGAGCAACTGACCACCGTGCGGGCGTGGCGGGGCCGCGATACGCTGCTGATTCCCATCAACGCCTACTATTACTCCGGCCGCGACCAGCCCGAACAAGCGCAGCGCCGCACCTTCCTTTTCAGCGACCGCGCCATTTACCGGCCGGGGCAAACGCTCTACTTCAAAGGCATTTTTACTGAAACCTTCCGCTCAAAATCCAGTCTGCTGACCAACCAGCCGGTAAGCGTGCGCTTGGTGGACGTGAATGGCCAGACCGTGCAGACGCTGCCCTTCACGACTTCCGATTTTGGCAGTTTCCACGGCTCCGTGGTACTGCCCACGGGCCTGCTGAACGGTGAAATGCGCCTGCAAACCGACCAGGGCAGCCTCAGCTTCGCGGTGGAAGACTATAAGCGGCCCACTTTTCTGGTTACGATAGACTCGGTGCCCGGCCGGCCGCAGTTGGGCCAGCTGCTGACCCTGACGGGCCGCGCCCGCGCCTACGCCGGGCAGGCCACCGATGGCGCGGCGGTGCGCTACCGCATCACGCGGCGCGAGTTATTTCCGCTGTTCGACTACGGCTTCCGGGGGCGCGGGATTTATAACCCCGGCGGCAACCGGGGCAGCCAGGAAATTGCCCACGGCACCACCACCACCGATGCCGAGGGCCGCTTCACGCTCACCTTCACGCCGCCGCTGGGGGCTAAGCCCGCCGGCCGCCGCTGGGAGCCCGGCTACCTGTTCGAAATAACTGCTGACGTGACCGACGCGGCCGGCGAAACCCGCACCGGCACGCGGGGCGTGTCCATCGGCCGCAACCCGCTCAGCCTGCAGCTGGTGGGGCCGGAGGCCATCGACAAGCAGCACCTGCCGGGCATTGCGCTGCTCAGCACCAACGCCACCGGCGAGCCGCTGCCCGCCACCGGCACCCTGCGCCTGCTGGCCCGCCGCTACCGTCCCAACCCGCCCGGCGTGCCCGGCCCTGTCCCCGAAACCGTCGACAACGAAGCTCCCGCGCAGCTCGTCAAAACCCTGCTATTCGATACCAAAGCCAGCGCCCAACTGGTCGTGGCCGCCCTGCTGGCCGACGTGCCCACCGGCCGCTACCGTCTCGAAGCTCTCGCCCCCGAAACCGACACGGCGCGGCTCGATTTCACGCTTTATGATGCGCAGGCTGCCACCGTGCCCTTCGCCACGCCCGACTGGTTTGTGGCGCTGGCCGATACCGTGGCCCCCGGCCAGCCCGCCAGCCTGTTGCTGGGCAGCAGCGAATCTGGCGCGCGCATCCTGCTGGAAGTGGAGCGCGAAGGCCAGCTGCTGCGCCATGAATGGCTCACGCTGAACGCCAGCGAGCAGCGCCGCATCAGTGTTGAAAGCGGCCCGGCCACGGCGCTCGGCCCGCTCTACATCCACACCACGCAGGTGCGCGACGGCCGCCTGTACATCCACACCGCCACGGTGCAGGTGGCGGAGAAGCCCCAGCCGCTGCGCGTGTCCATCGCCACGTTCCGCGACCGGCTCCAGCCGGGCCAGAAGGAAACCTGGCGCGTCACCATTCACCAAGCCAACGGCCAGGCCGCCGAGGCCGAACTGCTGGCCACCCTCTACGACCAGAGCCTGGACGTTTTCCGGCCGCACAGCTTCATGGGGCTGGAGTTTGGGCAATCCTATTTCCCGGCGCGGTTTGGCTGGCAAGGGCGGTTTGGGGAGGTGAGTTCGCGCGAATTATTGCTTGCTGAGGGAATGCCGGGAGTGCCTGAGCTCAGCTATCCAGTGCTGAATACGCAGTTTGCCGGTGGATTTCTGCTGGAGCAATTCGTGCAGGCGTTTGGTGCTGTTAGCCGGCCTGGGGTATATGGCTCGCGGGCCTTGCAAGGGAAGGTGGCTGGCCTGCAAATTCAGGAAATGGCTGCTCCAATGCAAGCATCGGCCCGTATGGATGAGGTGCGGGTAACGCTACGCGGTACCCGTAGCCCAGCTCCAAGTGGCGAGGGATATATGAGCCGGAACCAAATGGTGCAGGAACTCGCCAAACCCGCCGCCCCCGACCTCAGCACCGTGCCCACCCGTTCCGATTTCCGCGAAACGGCCTTCTGGCAGCCCGCTTTGCATACCGATAAAAATGGCGACGTGGTGCTCGAATTCCAGATGCCCGAGGCCGTGACGCGCTGGCAGCTACTGGCCCTGGCCCACGACAAAGCCCTGCGCACCGGCCAGCTGGCCCGGCAGCTCGTCACCCAAAAGGAAATCCAGATTATGCCCAACGCCCCGCGCTTCCTGCGGCCGGGCGACACGTTCACCTTCCCCGCCAAGTTCTCAAATTTGACCGACCACGCCACCAGCGGCACCGCGCAGCTTTTCCTGCTCGATGCCGCCACCGGCCAGGACATCACCACCCAACTGCTGAAAGCGCCGACGCAGCAAGCCGTGTCGGCCGCTGCCCACCAGAGCACCGCGCTGGGCTGGGAGCTGAGCATTCCCGCCGATTTTGCGCCGGTGGCCGTGACGTACCGGGTGGTGGTACAAAGTCAGTTATCAATTGACAGTGAGCAGTTGATTGATAAGAAGAGTAAAAAGAAAAATCGTCAGGCTCCCCTCTCCTTGGGAGAGGGGCAGGGGGTGAGGTTCTCCGACGGCGAGGAAAACACCCTGCCCGTGCTGCCCAACCGCATCCTCATCACCGAGAGCCTGCCGCTGCCCATCGTGGGGCCGGGTACGCGGGAGTTTGAGCTGACGAAGCTGACGAGCACCAGCAGCCCCACCCGGCGCAACTACTCGCTTACGCTGGAAATGACGGCCAACCCCGCCTGGTACGCCGTGCAAAGCCTGCCCTACCTGATGGAGTACCCCTACGAGTGCTCCGAGCAAACCTTCAGCCGCCTCTACGCCAACCTCATCGCGGCTCAGATTCTGAAGTCAAACCCCCGCTTCAAAACCGTGCTGGCCGAGTGGACGCGCCAGGCGCAGAGTGGAACGGCAGCGCAGAAAAACGCCCTCGAAAGCAAGCTGGCCCAGAACCAAGAGTTGAAAAACCTGCTGCTCCAGGAAACGCCCTGGGTGCGCGATGCGCAGGGTGAAACCGCCCGCCTGGCCCGTTTGGTCGAGCTGTTCGACGAAACCCGCCTGCGGGCCGAAACCCAGCGGGCGCTGCTCAAGCTCCAGCGCATGCAGCTGCCCGACGGCGCGTTCCCGTGGTTCGAGAAAATGCCCGCCGACCGCTACATCAGCCAGCTCATCGTGGCCGGTTTCGGCAAGCTGAAAAAGCTGGGCGCGTTCGATGCCAGCCAGGATGCCACCGCCCAGGCCATCCTGCAAAATGCCCTGCGCTACCTCGACGCCGGGCTGGCCGCCGACTACGCCCGGCTGCGCCGCGAGAAAAATGTGAAGCTGGCCGACAACCACCTCGCCGACGAGCACATCCAGGCTCTCTACGCCCGCAGCTTCTGGCCGCAGCCCGAAGCGCCCGCCGCCAAAACCGCCTTCGCCTACTACCGCACGCAGGCCGCCACCTACTGGCCCGCCCAAACCCGCTACCTGCAAGCCCAGATTGCGCTAAGCCTGTTCCGCGAAAAGAAAGCTGCTCCCGCCGCCCAGCAAATCCTCCGCGCCCTCGCCGAAAACGCCCTGCACGCCTCCGAGCTGGGCATGTACTGGAAGGAAGTGCGCGGCGGCTACTACTGGCGCGAAGCCCCCACCGAAACCCAGGCCACGCTCATCGAAGCCTTCGATGAAGTGAAAAACGACCAGAAATCGGTGAATGAGATGAAGCTCTGGCTGCTGAAGCAGAAGCAGACCCACAGCTGGGAAAGTACCCGCGCCACCACCGACGCCTGCTACGCCCTGCTGCTGCGCGGCTCCGACTGGCTCGCGTCCACCCAGCCCTTGCAAGTCACGGTGGGCGGCCAGCGCGTGCCGCCCGAAGCCGCGCCGGCCGGCACCGGCTACGTCAAAACCAGCTGGCCCGCCGCCGACATCAAGCCCGCCCAGGGCAACGTCATCCTCACCAAGCCCGACGCGGGCGTGGCCTGGGGCGCGCTCTACTGGCAGTATTTCGAGGACCTCGACAAGGTGACGGCCGCCGCCACCGCGCTCAGCCTCGAGCGCCAGCTATACCGCGAAGTGCGCACCGCCGGCGGCCCCGTGCTCGAAAAGCTCACGCCCGCCACGCCCCTCAAAATCGGCGATGCGCTGGTGGTGCGCCTCGTGCTGCGCACCGACCGTGCCCTCGAATATGTGCACCTCAAGGACCAGCGCGCCGCCGGCCTCGAACCCATTGCCCAAACCAGCGGCTACCGCTACCAGAACGGCCTGGGCTACTACGAGAGCCCGCGCGACGCGGCCACCAACTTTTTCCTGAGCGAAGTGCCGCGCGGTACCCACGTGTTCGAGTACCGGCTGCGGGCCAGCCAGGCCGGCGATTTTTCGGGCGGCCTCAGCCAGGCGCAGTGCCTGTACGCTCCCGAATTTGGAACCCAGTCGGCCGGCGCGCGGTTGCGCATCAATCCGTAGCCCGGTTTTGAGCGCAGTAGGATAAAAGCAGCCGTTAGAGGGCGGAAACGGCCTTGCGGTGGTCTAAATGCGGTTTAGCCTTGCATTTAACCGGGGCCGGGTGTAGCTTTGTTTTCCGTTGATTTTACTTTATACCTCTATGAAGCATCTAGTTGTCCTCCTTTCGCTGCTGGTTTGGGCTGGCAGTGCGCAGGCCCAAAATGAGAAAGGAACCCCGGTTACCAATCTGCCCGGCGAAGAAAACCTGAGCCTGCGCGAACGCGCCGAAAGAGACTTCCTGATGCCGGTACGCCGGAAAAAAGTAGTTGCCGAAGCCCCCAAAGCTGCCACCGAAGACAACACCGCCGCCCCCGAAACCGACGCCACCGCCCACTACTCCGAAGCCACCGACGAAGCCGCCGCTTCGGCCCGCACCGCCCGCGCCTACGAAGTCCGTCACGCCGAAGCCCTCGCCTCGCGCCGCACCGCCGCCCGCCGCGAAGAAGCCCGTGCCGAAGCCCGTGCCGAAGCCCGTGCCGAAGCCCGCGCCGAAGCCCGCGCCGAAGCCCACCGCGCCGCTCGCTACGCCGCCCGCCACCCCAGCAGCAGCAAATCGAAATCAAAAGCCAGCAAAGCCAAAGCCGCCACGCACAGCAGCAAGTCAAGCAAAGCCCACGCGAGCAAGTCGAAAACCAAAACCAAATCGTCCGCGCACACCACCAAAAGCAAGTCGAAGTCGAACACCAGCAAAGCCAAAGCCAGCCACTCCGCCAAAAAGGTGACGGTGAAAAAGAAAACCGCCGCGCACAAAACCACGAAAAAAGCTGCCGCTTCGAAAACCAAAACCAGGAAGCGCCGCTAAGCTGCCGCCAACCGCAGCCAGCACCAACGCCCGACACGCAAGTGCCGGGCGTTGGTGTTTGGTAGCCGCTTTACCGCAACTCCGGACGGACAGGGGCGGGGGCGAGCCCGGTAGGAAACTTGCCCCCGCCCCTGCGGCCGTTCCTGTTCTTGCGCGGCCTTATTCCTCGTTGCGGGGGTAGTCGTAGAAGTAGAATTCGGCGTTTACCTTGCTCACTTCCGCCCACTTGTCGCACTCGAAGCGCAGGCACACCACGGCGGCGGTGGGCATCTCATTCAGGGACGAGGGCGATAAGGCGTTGGCCGTTTCGGTAATGGTGGGGTTGTGGCCCACCAGCAGCACCGAGGCCGCCGAATCGGGCAGGGCGTGAATGATGGCGAGCAAATCGTCCAGGTCAGCCCCGTAAATGCCGGCGTCGACGCTGATTTTACTGGCCGGGTATTGTAGCTCACGGGCCACCAGCACGGCCGTGCTCATGGCGCGCACGGCGGGCGAGCTCACGATGATATCGGGGCAGATGCGGCGCTTACCCAGGGCCTGGCCCATGGCGGGGGCATCGTCGCGGCCACGGTCGTTGAGGGGGCGTTCCTGGTCGCTCAAATCATCGAAGCTCCAGCTGGATTTGGCGTGGCGGAAAAGATACAGGGTTTTCATAAGGGCGAAGCTAATGGGCAAACGGGTTACCCCATCCCCTAGCCCCTTCCCCTCCGGGGGAAGAGGGACTAATTTCTAGCTCTGGTTTCTGATTTCTAAATCTAAAAACCAGAGGCTAGTTCCCCTTCCCCCGAAGGGGAAGGAGTTAAGGGATGGGGTAACCCGGATGCCCTGCCATACTTTGGCCTGCCCATGCTCTCCACCGCTTCTGGCACCTGCGGGCAGCCCGTAGCCGCCAGCACGGTGCAGTGCCCTACAAGTCCGCCCTGCTGCGGGCCGTGCCCGGAGGCATTGCCGCCGGCTCCATCGCGGGCAGCCGCATCGCCGTTATTCCCGAGCTCATCGCGGCCTTCAAAGCCAGTTGCACCGATTTGGGCACTTCGGCGCTGTGCACGGCAAAGATTTGCTGATAGTAGCTGAGGCAGCTACTAATAAATCCTCTGCTCTCCAGCTGGATTACCACAACAACAATCTCTTTCAAACATAAATAAATCCTCGCCGTACCTACCGCATCGTCTTTGCTCACCGCTATTTGACTGCCGGATACGGGTAGGCCACTGGTCCGGTCCGCCTGCTTCTCACGGTCCGGCCGGCGCACGCGCTTGCTTATGAGGGACTGCTTGGCGGCGCGGGGAAGGGCACTGCCTGCCCCCGACAACTACAAAAAAAGAGCCCCAACCAACCGGCCGGGGCTCTTTCATTTTCATAGGCTCGAAAAGTTATTCTTTCACGAAACGCTGGTGCGAAGTGCCAGTACCGTCGGTTACGGTCAGCAGGTAGGTGCCGGCGCGCAGGCTCGACACGTCTACTTGGCCGTCGGTGAGCGACAAGCCGCGTACTTCGGCCCCGCGCAGGTCGTACACGCGCACCGAGAAATCGGCGGCGGGGTCGGCGTTGGTGGGGCGGGCAATATTAAGCACCTGCGTAGCCGGGTTGGGGTACAGGGTGTACTGGTCGGCCAGGGCATTGGGGTTGCTGCTACGGGCCGTGGCGCTGCCATCGGTGCGGGCACCGCCCGTGATGCTGATGGTGTAATCCTCCGTTTCGCCGTAGCTGTAGCTGCCGCAGCTGCTGGTGGCCGAGTTGTCGCTCAGCACCACGCGCAGGCGGGTGTTGCCACTTTTAGCCGAGGCGGGCACCGTGAAAGAGCCCGTGCGGGTGGCCGTCGAGCTGCTGGCGGCGGCATTCACCACGAGCTCCCCGGCATCGGTAAACACACCGTTCTGGTTGTAGTCGATGTACACTTTCACGTACTCCGAGTAGGCCGTGCCCACGAAGCCGGCCGAGAAGCTAATGGTTTGGGCCGAGCCGGCGGCCAGGCTGGTGCTGCTGGCCGTGCCATTGTAGTAGCCGCCATCAGCCCCCGAAGTGCGGGCGATGGTGCCCAGCTTCACGTAGTCGAGGTACTCGTAGGCCACGCTGGTGCCTTTGCTGGTGCAGTAGGTAACCGTGGTGGGAGGCGTAGTGCCGCCGCCGCCGCTCGGAGCCACGCCGCCTTGCGAGGTGAGCAAGCCCACGCGGGCGCCGCCGCTGGCAAACAGCGCGTTCATGCGCGAGCTCTGGCCGGTCGAGAACATGAACATGGCCGCATCGTCCACGTAGTCCATGTAGTTCATGAACATATCGCCGTTCGGGCCGTTCGAGCACGATACCTGCGGAAATACGGGCTTGCCGTAGTTTTCATCGGCCTGGTTGGGGGTGTCGCTCACGTTGTCGGTGCCGGTGCAAGCCGTGCCGTCATCGCCCCAGATGTGGTTCAGGTTCAGCCAGTGGCCCACTTCGTGGCTGGCGGTGCGGCCCAGGTTGTAGGGCGAGGTGACAGTGCCGGTGCGGCCAAAGTACACGGGCGAAATCACCACGCCATCGGTAGCCGCCGCGCCGCCGGGAAACTGAGCGTAGCCCAGAATGCCGCCGCCGATGGTGCCCACCCACAGGTTCAGATACTGGCTGGCATTCCAGGCATCGAGGCCGCCGGTGCTGGCTTTCTTGATTTTATCGGCCGTGCCCCAGGTGGTGATGGTGCTACTCTTGCGCTCGATGCCGGTGGTGGCTACGCCACTTGGCGTGCGCTTGGCCAACACGAACTGAATACCCACGTCGGCTACCAGACCGGCGAAGGCGCTGGGGGTTTTGGTGTAGTCCGGGTTCAGCTTGTGATAGTCCTCGTTCAGCACCGCAATCTGCGAGGCAATCTGGGCATCGGAAATATTTTCCGAAGCTGCGCTATACAACACGTGTACCACCACCGGAATGGTCACGCTCACGGCTACCGTGCTGCGCTGGGCGTTGCCGGCCTGCTTGGCGGCAAACATCACCGCCTGGTTGTTGATGTCGGCCATACGGGCGGCCAGGCCGGGGTCGGCGGCGAGCTGCTGTTGCAATACCTCGACTGTGGCGCAGGAGCGTTGCTGGGCCTGGGCGGAATTGGTGGTTAGCGCGAGGCCCAGCAGGCCCAAGGCGGTAGCGTAAAGCGTTTGTTTCATATAAACAGGTTGGTGAGTGAAATGAAAAATGTAATTCAGTCCACCAAACTAATAATAATATTGCAATTATTTCAACAAAATTCCGGCTTTATTCAAAACATACTACTATCATAGGACTATTGATAAGATATAGTTGTAATTATCAAATAACCTTCATTATTCATTCATAAATATTTTTTGCTATGTTGCTTTTTATGGCGTTTATATAGCCTAGCATGAACACCATCGGGCCGCTGGCAACCGGCCGGAAACCACAGCGCCCCGCCCGATAAGGGGCAGGGCGCGGGGTACTTAAAAGCGCGGAACGTTATTCCTTCTCGAAGCGCTGACGCGTTACATCGGTGCCATTGCTAACAGTGATGTAGTACAGGCCACGGGGCAGACTGCCGACGCGTACCTGGCCACGGCCATCGTAGCCGATTTGCTGCATTTCGTGGCCAGCCAGGTCAAATACGTGGACTGTGGCGCGGGCCGCGTCGGTGCCAGCGGGCAGCGTTACGTTCAGCACGTCGCTGGCGGGGTTAGGATAGGCCGTGGCCAAAGTTGCTACCGCTGCACGCGGCGCGGTACCACCAAGCGAAGTGAGCAGGCCCACGCGGGCGCCACCGCTGGCAAACAGCGCGTTCATGCGCTGGCTCTGGCCGGTCGAGAACATGTACATGCACTGGTCGTCGGTGTAGTCCATGTAGTTCATGCTCATGTCGCCCGCGTTCGAGCAGGTTACGTGCGGGAAGGCGGGGCAGCCGTAGTTGCTGGTTTGCTGGGTAGGCGTGTCGCTCACCAGGTCGTTGCCGCACGAAGCATCGCCCCAAATGTGGCGCAGGTTCAGCCAGTGGCCTACTTCGTGGGTGGCGGTGCGGCCCAGGTCGTAGGTAGTAGTGTAATTGCCGGCGGCATACTTGGCGCGGCTACCGAAAGCCGAGTACAGAATCACGACGCCGTCGGTGCTGGCCGAGCCGCCGGGGAACTGGGCGTAGCCCAGTAGGCCCTGGCCCAGGTTGCAGGCCCACAGGTTGAGGTATTTGGTGGCATCCCAAGGGTTGTCGCCACCACGCTTCGAGTTCTTCACGGCGTCGTTGGTGCTCCACGACGAGGTTTTGGTTTGCTTGTGGATGACGCCGTTGGTCGGCGCGCCGCTGGGGTCGCGCTTGGCCAGCACGAACTGCACGTTGGCATCGGCGGCGAGGCCGGCAAACTGGGCCGGGGTCTTGGTGGCATCGGCGTTCAGCTTGCGGAAGTCCTCGTTCAGCACATCAATCTGCGACTGCACCTGGGCATCGGAGATGTTTTGGGCGGCCGTGTTGTAGAGCACGTGCACAACCACCGGAATGATGACGGTGCCGGCAGTGGTGCGGGCCAGGGCCGGGTTGGCCATCAGGCGTTGGGCGTGGGCCTCAATGGCGGCCATGCGCTGGCCCAGGGCGGGGTCAGCGGCGAGCTGGGCTTCCAGTACTTCCATCGAGCCGCAGGCGCGGCGGGTGATGGTGCTTTCGAGGTCGTTGCCATTGCTCGAAACCATGCGCGCATCCTGCGCCAAAGCGGTTGAAGAAAATCCGAGTAAGGCGATGGCGGAAACGTAGAGTTTATTCATGCTAAAAGTTGGATAAGATGGTGTAAAGTGAATAACTGAAGCAATATAAGCAATTTAATAATAACTCGACCAATACATTACAAAATTGACAACATTCTATTGGTTTCAATAAAAAACGGGCACTGCCAGCCCTAAGCCGACAATGCCCGAATTAAGCAAGGATTTGTCTGATTTCCGGATAACCGGCCGTGTCGGTTGTCCGGAAACGGCGAACCGCTTCGCTCAGCAACCCTAAAACAGGAAGTCGAAGCCGACGAATATCAGCTTTTCCTCGCCCACCGAGTAGGTTACGTTGATGACGGCGGCCTTGAGAATGTCGGTGTAGATGCCGCCGCCAAAGCCGGTGTGGAAGGCATCGAAGCCGGTGCGGGTGTCGTTGTCGGAGAACACGCGGCCGGCATCGGCCAGGCCCATCACGCCGAAGGTGCCGGGAAACAGGTAGGCGTTGAACTTGAACAGCTCCAGGCGCGGCTCGAAGTTGGCGTAGAGCACCGTGCGGCCGGCGAAGCGGGTGCGGCGGTAGCCGCGCAGGTTGGTGGTGCCGCCCAGCGTGTTGGCCTGGTAAAAGCGGTAGTCGCCATAGTTGTGCTGGTAGCCGATGCGGCCGGCGTAGGTGAGCTTGAAAGGAAAATTAGGCGTGAGGTAGGCCGAAATCTCCGAGCTGATGCGGCCGAAGCTCAGGCTTTCCTTGTTCAGTTGCCAGTTGTACTGGTACTCGTTGTACCAGCGCAGGCCGATGCGGGGATTTTTGGCCGACGAGCTGGCGTCGAGGTTCAGGTACATCAGGCCGCCGAGGTACTGGTTGGCCTGAAAGTCGCTGGACCGCACCCCAAACGAGCGGTTTTCCCTGTCCGGCCCGATAGCTTTCTGAATCTCGCTGCCGATGGGGCTGGTTTGTACCTGAAAGCGCTCGTACTGCGGGCCAAAGCCGATTTTGCCAAGGTCAAAAAGGCTGCGCTCCAGCGTCGGGGCCACGTAAAAGCGGTCGAAACGCACCCGGTACAGGTCGTTAATAGCACGGTTGGTAGCATTGTCAGAGCTGACTGCGATGTTCTGGGTATTGTTGCCGATGCCAAAGAAGTTGTAGAGCAGCTGCGGGCCGTAGTACTGCGAGGCCACGTGCAGGTCAGTCTTACCCCCAAACACGCTCGTGAACTGCCCGCTGTAGCGCAGGTTATACGCCTGGCGGCTGGGAGCGAAGTTGGCCGTTAGCGTCTGCTCCGAGGCAAAAGGCTCGCGCCGGAAGGCGTAGCGCCGGTGCGTGACGCCGCCCCCGATAAGGAAGCCATCGTCGATGTTATAGCCAAAAAATACCGCCGGGCCGGTGTAGTTGAGGCGGTAGTCTTTGAGGTCGAAGCGCTTGGGGTGGTCGTAGCGGCTCACATCGGTGCCCGGCTCGAGGCGCAGGCGGGCTTCGCCCAGGCGGTTGATAATGACGTTGCCGGTGTCGGCGTCGTAAATCTGGGTGCGGTGCCGCATACCCGCCACCCGCGAGTCGTCCACGATGCTGTCGCGGCCGGTGCCGCCGATAATGCGGATTTTGTGGCCCTGGCGCTCGTCGCCGCGCAGGTCATACACGTCCTGTCCGCTGATGCCATAGAGGCGAATTTCGTCCGTTACGCGGTCAAACGTGCGGTCGTAAAGCACCTTGGTGAGCTGGCCTTTCTTGCTGATTTTCTGCATCACCACGTGCGTCTTGTGGTCGGGGAGACGCGTCACCGTGAACTTCTCCCGCTTCTGCGAGCCGCGCACCTCTACCTTGTCCGACATCAGGTCCGAATACTTGGCGGCCACGTCGGGCAGCAGGTCGCGGCGGCTCTTGAGCTTCGCCACGATTTCGGCGCCGTGCTCGGCATAAATCTGGGCCGGCCACTTGTCGCGGAAGGCTTTCTCAATCACCTCATCCGTAAGCTGGGCCTTCATGATGTTGGCCTGCTTCACCCACTCCTCGCGGCTCACACCGCTCAAGTACAGCCGGTCGTTGCTCAGGCCCGTCTGGTTCAGGCCCTTGTAGTCACCGTAGTCGTAGCCAAAGTTCTGGAAGTTGCGCACCGCGAACTTGCGCGAAATCAGCCAGGGTAGCACCCCGTCGCCCTTGAAAAAAGCAATGTCGCGGTCTTCCGGCACAGCCGTATAAATCTTGTCACCGTCCTTGGTTTTGCGCTGGGCCCAGCGCCACTGGTCCTCGTGCCGGTCCCAGTCGCCAATCCACATATCAAACAGGCGCGAGCGGGCAAAGGCGGGCTCGTCTACCTGGTTGTCGTTGTCCTGGAGCAGGTTTTCGAGCATCTTGTCGGTGCTCACCAGCTTCTTAGCGTAGTCGAGCGAGGCATCCTGGTCCTGGCTGCCCTTGGCATCTTCTTCGAGCGCAGCGGGCGTGTTGGCAAATTTCTGCTGGTACTGGCCCAGCGCCGGGTCGTTGGGAATGTAGACGTAGCGGGGGTTGGTGTGCAGAATACCGGCCGCCGTGGCCAGCGGCGGCAGCACGAAGGAGGCATACGGATGCTGGGCCGAAATCTGGTCCTGCAGCACGGCCTTGGCCAGGCCCGTGCGCAGCTGCTCGGGCAGCACGGCGGCGGGGTCCTTGTCAATGCCGCGAAT
>JALYUH010000267.1 GCA_030853985.1 Bacteroidota bacterium
GGCTTTTGCCCGGCGCAATGGCCTCGCCACGCCGCCCCAGCGCACGCGCTTGCCCCACCGCCACCCCCACGACCCCACAGCGGTGGAGCGCCGCACCCAGGCGCGCGCCGGCCAGCCGGTGGTCGAGTTCTATACCGTGCGCGGCGGTGGCCATGTCGTGCCGCAGCCCACTTTTAAATTTCCCCGCCTGATGGGCCGCATGGCCGGCGATTTAAACTTGCCCGCGCAAGCCGTGGCATTTTTCGGGTTGGCGAAATAGGGGCTTGGCACTGTGCCCAGCAAGCCGTCCGCTTTCAGCGCCGCAACAGCAGAAGCGTAAGCTCCTGCTCGATACCCTGGCAGCTGTGTTGCTGGTGCGGTAGGTGGCGAAGTCCTGCTTACTCGCCCATCAGCGTGAGTACCAACGCACGACGGCCGCCGTGGTCGCGGTGCTCGCCCAGGTAAATACCTTGCCAGGTACCCAGCGCCAGCCGGCCATTCGTGACCGGGATGCTGACGCTGCTGCCCAGCAGTGCGGCTTTCAGGTGGGCGGGCATGTCGTCGGGGCCTTCGGAGTTGTGGCGGAAGTAGGGGGCGTTTTCGGGGGCCGTGCGATTGAAAAACTGTTCGAAATCGTGGCGCACCGTGGAGTCAGCATTTTCATTGATGCACAGGCTGGCCGAGGTGTGCTGGATGAAAACGTGCAGCAAGCCGGCCCGCACCTGCGCCAGCTCAGGCAACTCCTGAAGCACATACTCGGTGATGAGGTGGAAGCCCCGGCGCACGGCCGGCAGCCGCAGCTGTTTTTGGAAAATCATTAGGAATAGCGTCGAAAATACGATTGTAAGGGAAGAGGGGATAACGCAAGCCACCACCGGCAGGTTAAGCTGCCCCTTGCGAATCGAGTGCTCACGCTCAAAGGAAACGAAAAGGAAATATTTCCCGTTACTACGGAAATATTTCCCATATTTGGGGAAGAATTAAATCCTGCTACTCATGGCTGCCGTTGCTGCTCACCCCTCCGCCGTTTACTCGCCCGCCCTGCTCGGGCTGCAAGCCACCGTAGCCGACTCTTTCGCCCTCGTGATGGAAGCCCGCACCGGCGTCCCCGCCAAAACGGCCTTCGACGTGGCCACGCTCCTCAAACTAAGCGCCGACGAGCTGGCCAACCTCCTGCATACCACTACCAAAACCCTGCGCGCCTACCGCGAGGGCAAAAAGCGCCTCGGCCCCACCGCCAGCGAGCAAATTCTCAAGCTGCTGGCCCTGGCCCGCCAGGGCGAAGAAGTATTCGGTGCGCTTCCGGCCTTTCGCCGCTGGCTCGATAAACCTGCCTACGGCCTCGACAATCAGCCCCCGCTCGCCCTGCTCGAAACTAGCGGCGGCATTGACTTGGTGGCCGATGAAGTTGACCGCATCGCCCACGGCGATTTGGCGTAGCCTCCCGCCGTGGAAATCTACCGCATCTGCCTGGCCAAATACGCCGGCGAGCTCATCGCCTCCGGCAACCCCGGCCGCTGGAACCTGCGCGGCCAGCTCGTCATCTACGCCGCCGGCAGCCGCGCCCTGGCCTGCCTCGAAAACGTGGTGCATCGCAGCGGCGAAGGCCTCAACAGCCTCTTCAAGGTCATCCGCATCGACGTGCCCGACACCCTGCCCATCGAGGAGCTAACCCTGGCCCAAATGCCCCCTGAGTGGCAGCTACCGCGCCACTACGCCCGCTGCCAGCCCCTGGGGGCCGCCTGGTACCAGCGCCAAACGGCGGCCGTGCTGCGGGTGCCGTCCTCCATCATCGCCCACGAGCACAACTATGTTCTCAACACCCGCCACCCGGATTTCGCGCAGGTGAAGATTGCGGGCTGGGAGGACTTTGAGTTTGACCCGCGAATTAAGGCAGATGATGACTGATAAAGAGGCCTCAACTACCCTTGAGGCCTCTTTATTAATAAAAACAGATTTGTGCCTTTCAGCGAGCGCATCTGGCTTAGGTGGTGCTACCGCACCCCCAACCGGTTCCGCCGCCAGCCCGAAGCTTCCGCACTGGCCGTTTCGCCCGTGTCGGCAGCGGTTTTAGGCTTCTTCTCGGTGAGCAGCAGGGCGCCCAGGGCGGCGGCTACTTTGGCCGTGGCCTCGTCGGGGGTAGTGGGGGCGAGGTTGGCGGGGGAGAAATGGTCCTTGATGAAGTTGGTGTCGAAGTTGCCGCTCACGAAGGCGGGGTGCGTCAGCACGTAACGGCCGAAGCCCAGCGTGGTTTCGATGCCCGTGATTTGATACTCCTCGATGGCGCGCAGCATGCGGGCGATGGCCTCGGCGCGGTCGGCCCCGTGGGTAACCAGCTTGGCAATCATCGGGTCGTAGTAAATCGGGATGGTCATGCCCTGCTCGAAACCGTCGTCGACGCGCACGCCGGGGCCTTGCGGGCGCACGTAGGTGGTGAGAGTGCCGATGTCGGGCAGGAAGTTGTTTTGCGGGTCTTCGGCATATACGCGCAGTTCCAGGGCGTGGCCGGTGATGGTGAGGTCTTCCTGGCGGAAGGCGAGGGGCTCACCCTGGGCCACTTTGATTTGCTCTTTCACGAGGTCGAGACCGGTGATTTGCTCCGTGACGGGGTGCTCGACCTGGAGACGGGTGTTCATCTCCAGGAAGTAGAAGTTGTGCTGGTCGTCGAGCAGAAATTCGACGGTGCCGGCCCCGGTGTAGGCGCAGGCGCGGGCCACGTCCACGGCGCACTGGCCCATCTGGGCGCGCAGCTCGGGCGTGAGCACCGACGAGGGCGCTTCCTCAATCACCTTCTGGTGGCGGCGCTGGATGCTACACTCGCGCTCGAACAGGTGCACGATGTTGCCGTGTTCATCACCCAGAACCTGGATTTCGATGTGGCGCGGGCCGGTTACGAACTTCTCGATAAACACCGCGCCATCGCCGAAGGCCGACACGGCTTCGTTGGTGGCCAACTGCATCTGTTCTTCAAACTCGTCGGGGCCATTTACAATCCGCATGCCCTTGCCGCCGCCGCCGGCTGAGGCCTTAATT
>JALYUH010000029.1 GCA_030853985.1 Bacteroidota bacterium
CTCCTGGCCCACGTACTGGCGCACGCCGGCCTCGCGGGCCTTGCCGGTGGCATCCACCACAAACTCGACGTGGACTTCGCCGTGCGGGTCGGTGCGCAGGAAGTCGGCCGGGTACACGGCGCGGCTCTGCACCAGCTCGGTGGCGGTAACTACGTCGAACGAGCAGGGCGTTACCTCGTCGGCCGCATACACGCGCTCCGGTGCTTTGGCGGCGGAGGGGCGGGCCGCCGGGCGATGTTTGGTTTGAGCGGCAGCTGCGGCGGGCCAGGCCAGGCCCGCCAGTAGCAACAAGACCGCGAAAAGGTTATTCATGGCCCGAAGATAAAGGCCCGGCCTGCTGAACCGGCGGCCCGCGCCGGCCCCGGCGGCTTCGTGCCGGCTGCGTTCCGGCGCGGGCCGCTACTTTTACCCCCGCATTCCCAACCTCCGCTAACCCCCCCCGCTCCCGCATGGCCCAGTACCTCGCCGACAACCAAACCCGCTTCCTGAATGAGCTGATGGACTGGCTCCGCATCCCGTCCGTATCGGCCGATGCCAAGTTCCACGCCGACGTGCTGAAGGCCGCCGACTACCTCAAAACCCGCCTCGAAGAAGCCGGCGTGCCCCACGTCGAAATTTGCCCCACGGCCGGCAACCCCATCGTTTACGGCGAATACCTGGCCGGCCCCGCCGCCAAAACCGTGCTCGTGTACGGCCACTACGACGTGCAGCCCGCCGACCCCTACGAGCTGTGGACTTCGCCGCCCTTCGAGCCGGTGATTAAGGATGAAAAAATATACGCCCGCGGGGCCTGCGACGACAAAGGCCAGGTGTACATGCACGTCAAGGCCTTCGAAATGATGATGCGCGACGGCCAGGGCGGCGTGCCCTGCAACATCAAATTCGTGTTTGAGGGCGAAGAGGAAGTGGGTTCCACCAACCTCGAAACCTTCGTGAAAGCCAACAAGGCCAAGCTGAAAGCCGACGTGATTCTGGTGTCCGACACCGGCATGCTGGCCAACGACGTGCCCAGCATTGAGGTGGGCCTGCGCGGCCTGAGCTACCACGAAGTAACCGTGACCGGCCCCAACCGTGACCTCCACTCCGGCCTGTACGGCGGCGCGGTGCAAAACCCCATCAACGCCCTGTGCGAGATGATTGCCAGCCTGCACGATGCCAACGGCCACATCACCATCCCCGGCTTTTATGACAATGTGGACGAGCTGAGCGCCGACGAGCGCGCCGAAATGGCCAAAGCCCCGTTTTCGGAGGACGAATTCAAAAAAAGCATTGGCCTGCCCGATTCTTACGGCGAAAAAGGCTACAGCAGCATGGAGCGCACCAGCATCCGGCCCACGCTCGACGTGAACGGGATTTGGGGCGGCTACACCGGCGAGGGGGCCAAAACCGTCATCGCCTCGCAGGCCCACGCCAAAATTTCCATGCGCTTGGTGCCCCACCAGACCTCGGCCGAAATCACGGCCCTGTTCCAGGCGCACTTCGTCCGCATCGCCCCGGCCGGCGTTACCGTGGAGGTGCGCCCGCACCACGGCGGCGAGCCCGTGGTTACGCCCACCGACTCGGTGGCCTACAAAGCCGCCGCCGATGCCATGGAAACCACCTTCGGCCAGCGCCCGGTGCCCACGCGCGGCGGCGGCTCCATCCCCATCGTGGCCATGTTCAAGTCCGAGCTCGGCCTCGATACCGTGCTGCTTGGCTTCGGGCTCGACAGCGACGCCATCCACTCGCCCAACGAGCATTTCGGGGTCTTCAACTTCCTGAAAGGCATCGAAACCATCCCGCACTTCTACCGCAACTACGCGGCGGCCGAGTAGCCTGCCTTGGCAACCCTGCACGCGCTACTCATTCCCATGAAAAAGCCCGGTTTCCATGGCGGAAACCGGGCTTTTGCGTTGTGCGGAAGTGATAGGCTAGCGCCCCGTGCCCCCGAAGGCGTAGCCCAGGTTGAACCAGAAGGTGCTGGAGCGCAGGTTGCCGGTGCCCAGGCCATTGGCCGCCGTGTTCTTGTAGGTGTGGCTGATGCCGCCGTCGTAGCGCACGCCCAGCGAGAGGCCCACCGGGAGCTGGTAGCCCAGGCCCACCACGTAGTCGATGGCTACCGGCGTCACGTCGCGGCTTTTAACGTCTGCGCCGCCTTCGTCCTTAGCCGATAAGGCAAAATTAACTTCCGGGCCGGCTTCAAAAAAAAGGCCGTCGGCGTGGTAGCGGGCCAGCAGCGGCACGTTGATGTAGTCCACGTCGCGGCTCAGGTTCACCAGGTCGGTGGCATCAAAATACTGCTTGGTGTACAGCGCTTCGGGGTGGAAGGAAATGGCTTCGCCAAAATACACATCGCCCATGAGGCCGGCCTGGTAGGCCGAGTGGGTCACCGACGAATAGCCGTTGCTGCTGCCCGACAGGCTGGTGATGCCGTAGCCAGCCTTGATGCCGATGGTGTTGGCGGGCTGCTGCGCTTGCGCCACGCCAATGGTGCTGGCCAGCAACGCGATGGGAAGGAGGAATTTTTTCATGATGAAGAAACGATGAAGTTATTGAAAATCAAGGGGAAACAAACGGGCTTTTTGAAGCCGAAGCATATACTGCTGCTACTTGCATTAAGTTGCCAGGCCCGGCGTACGGGCACAAAAAACCGGGCCGCCGGGCCAGAAGCGAAGCCTGGGCAAATGCCCGCCCGCCCGCTCATCCGGCTCCCCGCCCAGCAGCGCCTGGTTGTGGCGTTAGCGGCCGCCGAACAGGTAGCCCAGCTGCAACTGAAACACCGAGTTGTGCGGGCCGTTGAACGACACCGTCGAATTGTTCACCCCCAGCAGGCCTCCGTTGTAGCGCACGCCCAGCTCCAGGCCCGCCGGGAGCTGGTAGCCGATGCCGGCGATGTAGCCCAGGTCCAGTTTCTGCACGCCGCTGGTGCTGGTGCTGGAAACTACGCTACCGTTCCCGAAGTCGATTTCCGATTTTTGCGCCACCACCAGGCCCACCTGCGGGCCGGCTTCAAAGAACAGGCCATCGGCCTTCACGCGAAGCAGCAGGGGCAGGTCGAGGTAACTGGTGCGCACCTGGCCGGTTGCGCGGGCGGTGTTGGGTTTGGAGCCCTTCTGGGAATACAACAATTCGGGGTGGAAGGACAGCAGGTCGCTGACACCGAAGTCGGCCATCACGCCAGCGGCCAGGCTCACCAGGTTTTTATTGTCTCCGGCGTAGTAGCCTGTCAATTTCGCCAGGTTCACCCCGGCCTTCACGCCAAAACGGGTTTCCTGCGCGTGGGCTGCGCTGGCCACGCCCACCAGCACGGCCAGAGATAGCAGAATTTTTTTCATAACCAAAAAAGAAGGAAAGGCTGAAGCAGCGGCCAAGGTAGCGGGGGAATGGCCAGCCGGCCGCTCCGTACAAACGAACGAGGCCCGGCTTATGATAAGCCGGGCCTCGTTGCAAGCAGTAAAACAGCCGCTTATTTGCCGCCGAACAGGTAGTGCACCTGGAACTGGAACACCGAGTTGCGCACGCTCGGGTTGTTGCCTTTGAAGCCACTGGCCGCCGACGAGAACAGGTTTTTAGAAGCGCCGTCTTTGTACACCTGCGAGATGCCGCCGGTGTAGCGCAGGCCAATGCCCAGGCCGCTGGTAAGCTGGTAGCCGAGGCCGCCCACGTAGCCAATCACCACCTTGTTGAGGTCGTCGGTGCTGGTGTTGGAGGAGCTGATTTGCTTGCCGCCGCCGTCTTCGATAAAGTCGCGGTTGCTGATAGCGAAGCTACCCTGCGGGCCAAGCTCGAAAAACAAGCCCTTGCCGTCGTCCCCGATGGTGGTTTTCAGCAAAATCGGCACATCAATGTAGCCGATGGTCGATTTGAACGTGCCGTCGGTGGTGCTCGCCGTCGGGGTCACGTAGTTGATGCCGTCGATGGAAGCGCCTTTCTGCGAATACAGCAGCTCGCCCTGCACCGAAATCAGGTCCGAAAAGCCGTAGTTGAGCAGGCCACCCGCCGCGAAGCCGGCCTTGTACTGGCTGCCCTTCGAGTCGTTGCCCGCGAACGTGGCCCCGTTGAAGCCGCCTTTGAGGCCGAGCCTGAGGCCGGTTTGCGCTTGCGCCGCGCTGGATAGTCCAACCAGCAGTGCCAGCGATAGGATGGTTTTTTTCATGATTGATAAAAAGAATAAAATGAATTCTGAAGACAATCTGTTGCCGTCATTCAAAAACAAGGGGTATATCGGTTTTGAGAGCGGATTGTTATAAAAAAAGAAGGTTATTTTTTTGGGTCGAATCTATCAATCAGCATTACAGCGGCTTATTTTTGATGCCGGTCCAGAATCTGTATATG
>JALYUH010000269.1 GCA_030853985.1 Bacteroidota bacterium
GCGCCTGACCCCCACCAGCAGCCGCTGCCTGAGCATTCGCTACACCGACCCCGACCCCGGCGCGGTGCTCACCATAAGCACCCGGGCCGTGAACTTTACGGGCCTGCTGCCCACCTTCACCACCCGCACCAGCGGCACGGTACACGCCGCTGGCCAGCCCGATACGCTCACGGCTACGCTCTGCTTTCCGGACTGCACCGATACCAAGGGCCAGGTTTTCCTGCTCGATGTGCTGGTGGCCGACAACGGCTGCAGCCTGCCCAAGCACGACACGCTGCGGGTGGCCTTCATTGCCACGCAGCCGCCCAATGCCGCGCCGGTGCTCACCAGTACGCTACCAGCGGTGCCGCTGCCGCCGGCCAATGCCACGCCCGCCGTAGTACATGTCATCATCGGCCAGGCCTACCAGGCTACTTTGCTGGGGCTCGATGCCGATAACAACGCCCTGGCCCTAACGGCGGTGGGCGCGGGCTTCGACCTGGCCGCCGCCGGCATGCGCTTCAGGGCGCAGAACGGTGCGGGCCGGGCTACGGCCGATTTCGTCTGGGAGCCCGGCTGCGAGGCCGTGGCCGCTGGCGGAGCCGATGCCGGCCTGCTGGTGCGTTTCCGGCTGGCCGAAACCGGCCCCTGCGTGCCCCTGCCGCAGGAGCGCGCAGTGCGCTTCGTGGTCGACCCCGTGCCCGACCCGGTGCCCTTCAAACCCGCGAACGTCATCACGCCCAACGGCGACAAATTCAACGACTACTTCAAAATGCCCGACCTACCGCTCGATTTCTGCGACCGTAAGTTTGCCGGTATCGTCATTTACTCGCGCTGGGGGCAGCCGGTATTCCGGTCCGCTGAGCGCGGCTTTGCCTGGGGCGGCCAGGACACGGGCGGCCTGTACTATTACCTCGTAACGTACACCGACGGCCGCCGCTTCAAGGGCTGGGTGGAGGTGATTCCGTAAGCGGTTGATGCCGCGCAAAAGCTCGACGGAACGGCCGGCCTTCCCGGCTTTCGGAAGCCTAAACCCGATAGTGCGACCAGTACGTTCGGCTGGCGCTTCAACCCGACCACCGGCAATTTCTTCGCGGCTCGCGCGTTGGCGGCCCACCCGCTGGCCCGCCGCACCGGGCCGGCTCCGGCGGCCCGGGCATAGACGAACAACCACCGAGCGTACTGCGCCGCCCCAGGGGCGTTGGTAGTAGCCGGGCCGCAGGGGCGGCGGCAACCCGTGTGCCACCGCAGGTAGTGGCCAGTGGCCCCGGCGGCACCAGCGAGCCGGCCGGTACGGGCCGGTTTTTCGTTGGGGCTGGCCACGTTTACATTCGCCGAGCCAGGGGCTTATTTTACCGTTTTCTGCAGTGCCAACCTGCAAGGCACTGCTTTATTTATAGCACCAGTACTTACGCTGCTGTTTTCGGCTGCTAATCGCCCACGCTTACCTCGCTTTTGCATGGATTTCCCCTCTCCTCTGGCCAACCTACCGAAAAAGGTCAACAACCCCGGGCCATTTCCTCGCTCGGCCAGCATTCCTTCGCTCCGGCACCTCGACCGCGAAGCGGCCCCGCTGGTTTTGGGCCAAAACGTCCCCAACCCGCACCCCGGCGAAACCACCATCCCCTTCACCCTGCTGAATCCGGCCGATGTGCGCCTCGAAATTTTCGATTTGCTGGGCCGCAAGATGGCCGCTGTAGTGCGCCGGGGCCTCGGCAGCGGCGAGCACCACATCCAGCTCAACCTGCGCGGCCTGCGCCTACCCCTCGGCAATTACACCTATCAGTTGCAGGCTGCTTCGGCCCTTGGCACCCACAGCCTTAGTCGCGTGATGGCCCTGACGGTGGAGGACACCGAATAACCATTCTTTTTTTGCGAGTCGGCATTGTCCCCCGGATAAGCCGGCTTATCTTGCCTGTTGAAAATCAAGTGAAAGTGTGTGTGTGAACTGGTGCTGAGAGGCTGACCGCTGCAACGGTCAGCCTCTATTTTTTTGGCCCGGCCGCCAGCAGTACCCGGCTATTTGCCCGGGTTCGGTGGCGGGCCGGCAGCTGGTTTTGGCGCGGGGCTTTCAGGTTTGGCGGGGCAGCCCGTACTTTGCACGCGCGGCCCGGCCCGGGTTCGCGCGCTTCTTTATTGCCATTCTCTCCCATCGCGGCTGCGCCGCACAATCCCATCTTATGGCTGACCAAACCCTTTCCGGCCTGCGCGCCGGCGTGCTGCACGGCGACGAAGTGCAGGCCCTCTTCCGCCACGCCAAAGCCCACGGCTACGCCCTGCCCGCCGTGAATGTGACCGGCACCAACACCGTGAACGGCGTGCTGGAAACCGCCAAAGCCCTGAATTCGCCCGTGATGGTGCAGTTTTCGAACGGCGGCGCGCAGTTCTTCGCCGGCAAATCGGTACCCAACGACAAGCAGCAGGCCAGCATTGCGGGCGGCATTTCGGGCGCGCACCACGTGCACCAGATGGCCGCGCTCTATGATGTGCCCGTGGTGCTGCACACCGACCACGCCGCCAAAAAGCTCCTGCCCTGGATTGACGGCCTGCTCGATGCCGGCGAGAAATACTACCAGCAGCACGGCCAGCCGCTCTACAGCTCGCACATGCTGGATTTGTCGGAAGAGCCGATTGAGGAGAACATCGAAATCTGCAAGCGCTACCTCGAGCGGATGGCCAAAATCGGCATGACGCTGGAGATTGAGCTCGGCGTGACCGGCGGCGAGGAAGACGGCGTAGACAACTCCGACGTGGACTCCAGCAAGCTCTACACCCAGCCCGAGGAAGTGGCCTACGCCTACGAGCAGCTGAGCGCCGTGAGCCCGCGCTTCACCATTGCGGCCGCTTTTGGCAACGTGCACGGCGTGTACAAGCCCGGCAATGTGAAGCTGCAACCCAAGATTCTGCACAACTCGCAGGAGTTCCTGCGCCAGAAGCACAACATCGCCGAGGCCCTGCCCATCGACTTCGTATTCCACGGCGGCTCGGGCTCCAGCCAGGAGGAAATCCGCGAGGCCATCAGCTACGGGGCCATCAAAATGAACATTGACACCGACCTGCAGTGGGCTTTCTGGGAAGGCATCAAAGATTACTACGTGAAAAACGAAGGCTTCCTACAAGGCCAGATTGGCAACCCCGGCGGGGCCGACTCGCCCAACAAGAAATACTACGACCCGCGCGTGTGGCTGCGCAAAGGCGAAGACACCTTCGTGGCGCGCCTCAAGCAGGCTTTCGAGGATTTGAACTGCGTGAACCGCCGCTACTAGACGTTGCGCTTGATAAAGAATGAGGAATGCAGCGTGAGGAGTTACCCAAGTGGCAGCTCTTCACGCTGCATTCCTCATTCTTTATCAAGCGCAGTGTTCTACTTCCCAATCGAGCCGATTTTGGGCTGAATCTGGATAATAAAGCGCTTGTTGAGGGCTTCCTGGCTGCCGGTGTAACGGCCGGCCCCGCGGAAGCCGCTGCCAGCGGCCACCACCTCCAGGTTGCCAGGGAAGCGCAGTCCGGCCTGCTCCCAAAGGCGAATAACGGCCAGCGCCCGGCTGTAGCTAAGCTGCCGCACGGCGGGGCCGTCGAGGTTGTGCGGGTCGTTGGCGGGGTAGCGCAGGTCTTTGGCGGCCCGGCCCTCTACCACAATGAGATACTGCACGTTATCGTCGTTTTTTATCGACTGCATTTCGCTCAGCAGAAAGCGCCCGGCTTTCACGAGCGGCGTTTGGGCCTCGTAGGGCAGCACGTCGCTTTTGGGCGCGAAGGTGACCGGGAATTTCAGCTCGTAGCGCTTGTAGGCGGGATTATACTCGAAGTAGTTGCTCTCGAGACGCTTGAGCGCGGCTTTGATTTCGTCGAGCTTGCGCTTTTCCTGCACCTGCACTTTTAACTCCGAAATTAGCCGCTCGTTCACCCGCTGCTTGTCGTTGGAGCGCTTGAAACCCAGCACGAACAGCACGAGCATGATGAGGAACAAGGCCGTCATGAGGTCCACGTAGCTGGGCCAGAAGAAATCCCTGCTCTCTTTCATAAATCACGGATTTTGCGGATTAACGACGGATTCGTCGGATTTTGTAGTCGGCTCTACGTAGCGCGGATTTTTAGTCCGCGATTCTTAACGATGGCCAAGCCATTGGCTTTGGTTCGCGGACTACCAGTCTGCGCTACGTTATTTCTTACCCAGCAC
>JALYUH010000271.1 GCA_030853985.1 Bacteroidota bacterium
TTGTTGAACAACACCACCCGCAAATTCGGCAGCGGGTAATTGTGCCAGAACGCGTTGCGGTCATAAAAAAACGCCACGTCGCCGGTCAGCAGCACCACCGGCCGCTCCGGTTGGGCCAGCGCCGCGCCCACGGCCGTGCTGGTGCAGCCGTCTATGCCGCTGGTGCCGCGGTTGGAAAAAACCTCAATTTGCTTGCCTTGCGGAATACCGAGGATGTTGGCGTAGCGCACGGCCATGCTGTTGGCGAGGTGCAGGGCGGTGCGGGCCAGCAGCGCATTTAGTACCCATTTAGAGGCCGAAAACTCGTTGAAAACGGCCTCGCCATTGAAAAGCGACGCCAAAAAAGCTGCTGCCTTAGTATCGGCCTGCTGCCACGGGTGCAGGGTTGCCCGAGCCGGCAATTCGGCCTGCGCCCACTGCGCAAAGAATTGGGCGGGCTCACTGCGAATGGTGCGGGTGAGGCAGCGGAAGGTATCAGCCACGGGCCCTTCGGCCTGAATATGCCAGTGCTGCGCCGGTTTGGCATCGCGTAGAAACAGCTTGAGACTTTTGGAAATCAGCGACTGCCCAAACGTAATAAGCAGGTCGGGCCGTAATGCCTCTTTTCCGGCCGCCGACAGCCCGGCCAGAAAAACATCGTGGTGCGTCACCACCTGCTCAAACGGCTTCGGCAGCATACTCGACACATCGGGATAAAAGGCATCGTGAGATGCCCGCGAACCACAAAGCGACACCGGACTGGCAATATTAGCAATGGTATCCGTAATGACTGGAGCCCCGAACACGGCAGCAAACTTGGCAACTGCGGCCGTCGTTACTGCATCGGCGGGTTGCTGCCCCACCACCACCACAATGCGTTGAATCGCTTTCAATTCCTGGTAGAGGCTGAAACCAACTCGCTCAGCTTTAGCCGAAACATTCAGTACAATCTTCACATCCTTTTCATACCCAATCGCCTCGCCTTCTTTCGGGTAAAACGGCTCCCGCAGCGGCACATTCACCTGCACCGGCCCGGCGGGCGCGGCCTGCGCCAGGTTAATTGCCTCATTAATCATTCGCGCCGAATGCCACTTGGCATCCGGGTGCGAAGTATCGACCGGAAACTCGAACGCGCCCTTGGCGTGTGCGCCGTACAGATTGTGCTGCCGGATAGTCTGCCCGTCGAGCTGGTCAATCCATTCGGGCGGGCGGTCGGCGGTGAAAATCACCAGCGGAATCTGCTGGAAAAAGGCTTCGGCTATAGCCGGCGCGTAGTTCAGGCCAGCCGTGCCGGAAGTGCAGACCAGCGCCACCGCCCGCCGCTGCGCCTGCGCAATTCCCAAGCCGATAAACGCGGCGGCCCGCTCATCGGGCACCACGCGCACGTTCAAATCGGGATGCCGGGCGAAGGCCAGCGTCAGCGGAGCCGAGCGCGAGCCCGGCGACAGTACGACATCCGTAATGCCGTGACGGGCGCAGATTTCAGCAATATTATAAACGGCCTGCATTTTCATTTAACAATTATCATTTAACAATCGGGGATTCTGGTCAGCAGATAGGGAGGGCAAGGGTGGCAAGGTATGCTAAATGATAAATGTTAATTGTTAAATGACAACACCGCGCCGACGGTTTGCATCTTCATCTGGGTTTCCTGCCACTCGCGGGCCGGGTCGGAGTCGATGGTGAGGCCGGTGCCGGCGTAGACGATGGCTTCGGTGGGGCGCAACTGGAAGCAGCGCAGGTTTACGAAGAGGCGGGCGAGGCCGGCCGCGGCCACGTTCACCGGGCCTAGAAAGCCGCTGTAGTAGGCGCGGTCGTAGCCTTCGTGCCGCTGCAAAAAGGCCAGGGCGGCCGTTTTGGGCATGCCGCCCACCGCCGAGGTGGGGTGCAGCAGCCGCAGCATGTCGGTACCCAGCGAGGCGGCGTTGGGCACGTTGTGCAGGTCCACTTCGAAGTCGGTGCGCAGGTGTAGCAGCTGGCCAGCCGCCACGGTGCGCGGGCCGGTTTCGTGGTACTCGCGCAACCGCAGCTGCTTGAAGCAACTCACGATGTAGCGGGCCACCAGCGCCTGCTCCTCAATTTCCTTCTGCCGCCAGATAGCTTCCTGGGGCCGCGTGCCCGGCACCAGCGGCTGCGTGCCGGCCAGCGCCATGGTATGAAACTGCCCGTCGGCCGTGACCTCGGCCAGCACCTCGGGCGAGGCCCCCAGCCAGGTGCCCACACCCGGCACGCTCACCAACGACACAAACGCGCGCGGGTACTTCGCGCTCAATTCCGCAAACGCCATCAGCGGGTCGAAACCCGGCGGCAATGGGCGGCGGGCAGCCCGCGAGCTCACCACCTTCACCACCTCGCGGGCTTCGATGGCGGCCACCCCGCACCGCACCAAATTAGTGTATTC
>JALYUH010000279.1 GCA_030853985.1 Bacteroidota bacterium
TGGGCAGGCTGCTGAGCTGCACCAGGTTGGCGGCATCGCTGCTGGTCGGGTACTGCGAGATAATCGTAGCCGTGCTGCTGCTGAAAGCCAGCAGCAGGCCCGGGGCCAGCACCAGCGGCCCGCTGGCCAGAATGGCGTTGTCCACGCTGCCATCGGGCTTGAGATTGCCGAGCTGCCAGCCCTGCAAATCGATGAACTTGGGGCTGCGGTTGATGAGCTCGACGAAGCGGACGCCGCCCGTGCGGGGGTTGAACAGGATTTCGTTGATGACCACGTCGCCGCTCACCGCCGCCTCGGGCAGGGCGAAGGTGGCCGACTGCAGCGGGCCGCTGGCGTTGCCAGCGCAGTCGGTGGCCGTTTGCACGGCCAGGGTGGTGGGGCGGCTGGCCCCCAGCGCCGCACCCAGCGTGAGGTCGACCTGCCGGAAATCGGGCCCCACCGGGGTGGCGCCGACGACGGCGATGGCGGGCGCAAGCGAGTAGCGGCTGAGCGTGGCCGCCGCGGCGCTGTCGAGCTTTTCGGAGAAGTAGGCGCGTACGGTAGTGGCGTTCAGGGCTACGGCGCGGAGCAGGGTGGGGGCGAGGGCATCGGCGTTGGCGGCGCGCACCGAGTTGGCGCGGCCGGGCGTGCCGCCGGTGGCGTCGGTGCTGGCGGTCCAGTTTTCGGCCCCGCCGCAGTAGTTGTTGGCATCGATGATTTCGAGGCTCCAGCCGCCGTCTTTTTTCTTGGCGTCGCGGTACCAGGAGTCGGAATACGAGACTTCGAACAGCGTGCGGCCGTCGCGCCCGCGCAGCACCAGCTGGTCGCCGCCGTTGCTGAGCGAGGGGAAGTTGGTGGGGCCGTACACCTTGCCGTAGCTGGCGAATTGCAGGGTGCGCGTGCTGCCGCACACCACCGCGTACTGGCCGGGCAGCAGCCTTGCGGTATCGGCGAAAACGGCCACGGTGGCGCTGCCGCCCTTGCCCAGCCGCACGCCGCGCAAACTCAGGGTTTTGGTGGCGCTGCGGTTATAAATCTCCACGTATTCCGACAGCGGCAAGCCCACCTGCGGGGTCTCATCGGCAAAAATCTCACTGATAATCAGCTCGCCTACGGCCGGGGCCGAGGGCAGCGCCGTGAACACGGCCGTGAGTGGCCCGGCCGCCACGTTGCCATACAGGTCGGCCACACCGCGGGCTTCCAGCACGCTTTGCGCCGCGAAATCGGCCCCGAAGGTGAGGCGCACCCCGGCCGGGTTGCCGGCCGAAACCTGCGCCGCGATGGGCACCGCGCCGCTTTGCAGGCGGTAGTTGGCGGGCAGGCTGGCACTGGCCGCGCTCACCGGCTCGTTGAACAGGACGTCGACCTGCCGGGCATCGACGGGCACGGCACGCAGCAGCAGCGGCGCGGTGGCATCGGTCACGGCAAAATCATCAAAGGCAAACTTGTTGAAGTTGGCCGAGGAGTAAAGGAGCGACACGCCAAAGGCCACGCTGCGCTGGTTGGTAGCGTCGATGGGCTGGGCGGCCTCGGCCACGAAGGTGCGGCCGCCGGTGAGGTCGCGCTCCAGCGTCCAGCGGTTGGCGGTGGTGCGCGTCACGCGCACGCGCACCAGGTTGTTGGTGGTGCTGGCCAGGGTGCCGTTCAGGCCGTCGATAACGAGCACGGCGGTTTTGGCCGAGTCTTTTCGGAACAGGCTCACCTCGTCGTCGGTGCCGCCGAGGCGCACGAAGTAGCCGGCGTTGCTGGGGTTTTTGAGGTCGGGCTGGGTGGCCATGAGCCACACATCGGCGAGGTTGCCCGAGCTGGTAGCCAGTTTCAGGTTGGCCCAGAACTCCCATACCGTGCCGATGTTGGCCTGGCTGGGCGTGCTGAGCACAATGGGGGTAGTGGAAGTGACAGCCGGGCCGTTGCTTTGCAGCTGCTGGCCCACCACCTGGAAGCTGGCCGCGTCGCCGGTCCAGGCGGGGTTGGCAGTGAAGTTGCCATCGGTGAACGCATCGACTACCTGGGCCGGGGCCAGGGTGGGCAGCAACAGCAGGAGGAGCAGGTACAAGTGTTTCAAGCGCGCGGTGCAGAAAGAAGTGAAGCCACGAAAAGGAGATGTAGCCTCTAAAGTAACCCATTTCTGCCGACATTTGCGAATGTGTGCGCAGGAACGTACCTGTTTAATTTTCTGCTTTTTCCATGAAAATTGCTGTTGTGGGTGCCACCGGACTGGTGGGCACCGAGCTGTTGAAAGTGCTGGCCGAGCGTCGGTTTCCCCTCACCGAGCTGTTGCCCGTGGCCTCGGCCAAATCGGTGGGCCAGCAGGTTGACTATCAGGGTAAAAAATACCCCGTGATGAGCATGGACGACGCCATTGCAGCCCGGCCCGACTTCGCCATTTTCTCGGCCGGCGGCTCCGTGAGCAAGGAGCACGCGCCGCGCTTCGCCGCCGTGGGCACCGTCGTTATCGACAACTCCTCGGCCTGGCGCATGGACCCCACCAAGAAGCTTATCGTGCCCGAGCTGAATGCCGACACCATCGGCCCGGATGATAAAATCATCGCTAATCCCAACTGCTCCACCATCCAGATGGTGGTGGCGCTGAACGACTTACATAAGAAATACCGCGTGCGCCGCATCGTGGTGAGCACCTACCAGAGCGTGACCGGCACCGGCAAAAAAGCCGTGGACCAGTTGCTGGAGGAGCGCGCCGGCCACCCCGCCCGCAACCCCGCCTACCCGCATCCCATCGACCTGAACGTGCTGCCTCACATCGACGTGTTCGAGCCCAACGGCTACACCAAGGAGGAGCTGAAAATGGTGAACGAGACCCGGAAAATCATGGGCGACGACAGTATCCGCGTTACGGCCACCTGCGTTCGCATCCCGGTGATGGGCGGGCATTCGGAGTCCCTTAACGTGGAGTTTGCCGAGGAATTTGACCTGGCCGAGGTGCGCGAAATCCTGGCCCACACGCCCGGCGTGGAACTAGTGGACGACCCCGCCACCAACACCTACCCCATGCCCAAAGACAGCCACGGCCGCGATGCCGTGCTGGTGGGCCGCCTGCGCCGCGACGAAACTCAGCCCAAAACCCTGAATATGTGGGTGGTGGCCGACAACCTGCGCAAAGGTGCCGCCACCAACGCCGTACAAATTGCCGAGTATCTGGCGGGCAAGATGGGGCCGAAGGCATAAGTCCAACTACCTGTCAAAGCCGAAACGGCTCACCAAGTGGCCTGTTTGGAACAATATGGCCAGCTCTTTCAGCAGTGTCCGCAAACAGGGTGTTAGATGCCGTGCGGCAATTCAATTCCGCCTGCCTTCGTCTGGGAATCGTTCTTTCACATAACAAGAGTCATAAGCGGGGTCTTGGAAAAGTGGCGGTTTCCGGCCGGCCCGTTCGCTGCGGCCAGCGTGGTATTTTGTCAGGATGGCTATCATTTATCTCATGTAGTATCTTGGTCCATCTTTTACAAGGTAAGCGCACAAAGTCTAGTGAATTCCTACGCAACCTTTGCCCATGACCAAACAGGAGCGATTGGCGGGCTGCATACTGGCCGGAGCCATTGGGGATGCCTGGGGCAGTAGTGCTGAAAACGTGCTCAAACGTCCCGACAGCACTACCTTTTACCTGCAACCACCGCCTTTAAGTAGACCCATTTGGCAGTTGACGGATGATACCCAACTGACCTTAGTGACACTGGAAGCCCTCTGTCAAGGCCCGTTTCTTTCGCCGGCCAGGCTCGCCGCCTGCTTAGTTAACGCCTATTCAAAAGGCCTGCTTACTGGACTTGGTGCGAGTACCTTAAAGGCCCTACGGGAATTACAAGCTGGTGCAGACTGGAGCCAAGTAGGGCGAGTAGGGGAGTATGGGGCCGGTAATGGGGCCGCGATGCGTGTGGCACCTTTTGCCTTTTGGGAGCAGTACTCCCGCGCTGAGCTGCACGATTTCTGTCAAATTACCCACCGCCAAGCAGACGCTTATGTAGGCGCATTGGCCGTGGTCCTGGCCATCCGGGCCATCCTCACCGGACAATGGACGGGTGCGGAATCCCTGCTGGACCTACTCGTGCCCCAATTACCGGATACCCGGCTGCGTGACCGGCTACTGGAACTTCAAGCGTTACCAGCGCACACTTCTATTGCTGAGGTTGCGCGGTTTGGCACGAGCGGCTACGTAGTGGACTCAGTGCCTTTTGCCCTATTCTGCGCCGCTCAGGTACCGTCTTTGGGGCTCACGCAGGTGCTAGCAGCCATCATCGCAGCGGGTGGGGATACCGACACGAATGCGTCGCTGGCTGGCCAGGTAGCCGGCACTTTGCTTGGACAGCAGAATATACCTCCAGAACTGCTCCGCAAGCTTACCCGAGTAAGCGGCTATGTTCGGTTAAACCAAGTGGTGCAGCTTGCTCAGCAGGCAGTATAACGCATACATAATTGCCTTACGAGTAGAGGTTTAATTCAATTACAAGGCTTTTCACGTACTGTGAACGGTTGGCTATACTATAGTAAAGCCACGGGTGCCAAGGCCCCGGTGCCGCATTTCACATCTGGCCAGCCCCGGCCGCGAGTTGCGCAAACGCGGCCGGTTTTGTATACTGCCAGCACTAAACTCAATCTGAAACAATGACTGGCTGGCTGCGTGGGTTTTGGCTGTTGATGTTGCTGGCGGGCACGCTGCCAGCCCGCGCGCAAAACGCCGTGCTGCGCGGCCGCGTGCTCGACGCCGAAACCCACCAGCCCATCCCGAACGCGCAGGTGGGCGTGGCCGATAACCGCCTCGGCACCAGCACGAATGACGACGGCCGTTTCGTGCTCAGCATCCCATCCACTTACCAAAGCGCCCGCCTCACGGTGGCGCTGCTGGGCTACCGCAGCTACGAGCAGGTGCTGCCGCCGCTGTCCGGCCCGGAGTTGCTTATCAATCTGAAAATCAATCCGGCGGTGCTGGGCGAGGTGCAGGTAACGGGCTCAGTGGAAGGCATTGTGCGCGAGGCCGTGGCGCGCATTCCGCGCAACTACCCGGCGCGGACTACCCAGCTCACGGGCTTCTACCGCGAGTCGGATAACGACAGCATTGGCCGGCCGCGCTACCTGGTGGAGGGGCTGCTGACGGTTTTTAAGCCCGACTACCGCCAGCCCACCGACGATGGCGACGTGCAGATTCGGCAGGCCCGCAAGGTGGATTTGCGGCCGGCCGGGCAGGCCGTGCGCATCGACTGGGCGGGCGGTCCGTTCATTGCGCAGTTTGGCGATTTCGTGCACCGGCGGGCGCAGTTTATCAGCCCAAAGCACTTTCGCGATTATACCTACCGCCTCGGGCCCGGCAGCAGCTACGCCGGCCGGCCCGTGTACGTGGTGGAGTTTGGGCCGCGCAACGGGAGCAGCCGGGCCGACTGCGAGGGCCGGCTCTACATCGACCAAAGCAGCTACGCCTTTTTGGGGGCCGAATGGCAGTACACGGCCGCCGGGCTGCGCCGGGCCGGCCACGGGGCCAGCGCCCGCCGGCTGCGGGTGGCCTACCAGCCCTACGCCGGCCGCTGGCACCTGAAAACCGTGTGGTGGCAAACCCGGGCCCGCCTGCCCATTGGCCCGCCACTGAACTACTTCGGCGAGTTTCTGACCACCGCCATCGACACCACCAACCTGGTGCGGCCCGGCTACGTGGACCGGGCGCAGGAGCGCGACGTGTTTCTGCGCACCACCGTGGCCTACGACTCGGCTTTCTGGGCCGGGCAAACCACGCTGCTGCCCCCCGCCGCCCTGCGCCAAGCCCTGCTCGACCAGCGCCGCCAGCAACGGGCCGATTCGCTGTTTCGGCCGCGGCCGCCCGGCAATGATTCCAGCGCGGCCGGGCCGGATGTACCGAAAGAATCGGGCCTGTTGCGCTTCCTGAGCCGCTTCGGCCAAGGGGTAGCGGTGGGTACGTTTCCGGTGGGCGGGGCGGGCGGGGAGCTGGCGGTGGGCTACGCGCCGGTGGGCTCGGGCTTGGCGCTGCGGGGCACAGCCGGCGTGCCGGCTCCCGGGCCGGCGCTGGCCAGCAGCTTCGACTATCAGTTTGCGCTTTCGAAGGCGTCGGCACTACGGATGGCCTTCACGCGGCTGCACGGGCAGTTTGAGGGGGAGGGATTGCAACTGGGGATGAGCTACCAGCGCAACCTGCGGCCGGGCCACCGGCCGCTCTACGGCCGCGCCGGGCTGGCCTACGCCCGCCAGACGGTGGCCCGGCCCGTGGGCACTTTCGACAACCCCGATGCCGCCCTGCGCGTGGCCGGCACCCACCTCGGGGCCGACCGCCTCAGCGCCCGCCTGCAAACCCTCACGGAAGCCGTGCTGCCCACGCTGGGGCTGGGTTTGGAGCTGACGCATCAGCTGGAGCTGGTGGCCGACGTGGGCTACTGGGTGCCGCTGCGCACCCGCGCCCAATTGCAGCTGGCCGAGGAAAGCGGGTTTTTCCTCACCCGTAATTCGGCCGCCGTCAACCTGCCCAGTGCCGATGTGGACCTGCGTGTGAACGGCCAGCCCGCGACGGATTTGCCGTGGCAGCCGCAGCACTGGCTGCTGAGCGTGGGGGTGCACTACCGGCTGCGGCCGTAGCGGCGCAGCGGTTGTGGGGCTGGTTGCGTATGCAGGCCGTGTCCTTCAATGCGCGAACTCGCCGAGTGCGCACTATACTTTTTCGCCCATGCCTGCTAAGCTGCCCGCCGCCTTTTTCCAGCGCTCCAATGTGCTGGCCATTGCCCGCGAGCTGCTGGGCCAGCACCTCTACACGTATATTGACGGGGTACTCACTGCTGGCCGCATCGTCGAGACTGAGGCCTACCGGCACGAGGGCGACCACTCGCTCACGCTGCATTTGCAGCGCAAGCGCCAGCAGGCCCAGAGCCTGCACGTGCCCGGCGGCCACGCCTACATCTACAC
>JALYUH010000290.1 GCA_030853985.1 Bacteroidota bacterium
GAACGGCGGGGTGGGCGGCGCGGCCGCGGCGTCGGGCGCGGCGGGCTTGGGCAGCGGCCCGAGGTAGTTGGCCGCATTCGAGATAACGAAGACGGTGGACACGAAGCCGGCGATTTTCTCCAGCAGCAGCAGTACCTGCGTGGCGCACGCTGCCGCCGTGGCGCTACTGCCCGAATTGCTGATGAGCGTGCCCACGCTGTAATAGAGCAACTGCCCGAAAACCTCCAGCTCGGAGCCCGGCCGCAGCCCGGCGAAAGCGGGGCCGTTCACGCGGTACAGGCAGTAGAAATCGAGGGCGAATGACAGCGAAATCATGCCCAGGTTGAGGGACACGAGCAGCAGGAACTGCTGGAAGGTTTCGCGCAGCGCGGCCAGCGCCCGGAAATTATGCAGCAGGAAGTAGCCGGTTTTGCCGGCCGCCGCCGCCAGCAGCAGGCCCGTAATCACGTCGGGCGGCAGGCCTTCGTGCTTGTCGAGCAGGTAGAGGGCCAGGCCCAGCAGCAGCAGCAGCCCGTGCTGCCAGAGCAGGCGGTGGAGCTGGTGGTTGAGCGGGTGGTGGGTCATGGGGGCGCAAAAAAAGCGCGGCAGGTGCAGTCGCAGTGAATGAACACCAGCGCGGCGAGTCCGCGCATTTAAGTTTGGCTAGGGGCAACCTCGCCGCGCCGGCGCTACACCTCCACTTTTAGCGTAGCCGGCGCGGCAGTCACCTCAAACAGCTCGCCGTGCGGCACTATCGTAATCTGGCCGTATTCCTGGAGCAGCATTTTGTAGGCCTCGGCCACGGGGCGGGGCTTGCGGTCGAGGTCGTAGAGGCCGCAGGGATTCACGGTGCCAGTTTTGCGCTCCAGGCCTTTGTCCCAGTCCACCTGGTCGATGAGCGAGTACCAGGTGAAGCCGAGCACGGGCACGCCTTCTTTTCTCATCCGCAGGATGTTGACCCACTGCTTCCAGAGCCAGGTGGGGCCTTCCTTGGCGTCGAGCACGTTGGTTTCGGTGTGCATCACCGGCTTCTTGTAGCGCTGGTAGTAGTCGTGGGTGATGTTGTACCAGCCCAGCACGTCCATGCTGGTCACGATTTCGCCGTTGGGCAGCATAATTTTCTCGTTGCGGCCGTAGTAGTCGTTGCCCATAATCTGGTAGCCGGGCGGCTCGCCGGCCATAAACCAGTCGTACTCGCGGCGGGTCATGCCGTTGTCGTAGAGGTAGTTGAGAACTTCGCCCTCAGGGTGGTGAGCGTAGAGTAAATCGAGGGAGGCAAAGCGCAGCTTGTTCTGGAGTTGCACTTCGGGCGTGTGCTCGGCCCGCAGCTCGTGGGTAAACTCGGCCGACTCGCTCTGCACGATAATGCAGTCGGGCCGGTGCTTGGCAATCTTCTGCGTACCCATGATGCTGGCGGCCACCAGGTGCTTCAGGGCCGTCACGAAGGCCTTGTCCGATTTCAGCTGCTCGTTCCAGATGCCATCTTTGGCGCTCATCTTGGCCGTCACGTAAATCTCATTTACCGGCGTGTAGTAGCGCACCCAGGGGTAGCGCTTGGCCACTTCCTCGCAATAGGCCGCGAAATGCACCGGCAGCTCGGGGTTCTGGAAATTGCCAATGAAATCGGGCACGCCGAAGTGCATCAAATCCAGAATCGGGGTGATTTCCAGGCGCTGCATCTCGGCCATCGCCAGGTCGGCAAACGTCCAGTCGTACTTCTCGGGGCTGAGCTGGATTTTGTAGTAAGGCAGGCCGTAGCGCAGCACTTTCAGGCCCATTTCCTTCACCAGGCCCAGGTCCTCCTGGTAGCGGTTGTAGTGGTCGCATTCGGCCAGCAGGTCGCGCCGGGTCTTGCCGCCGTCGATGGTTGGGTAGCTGCACTCGATGCCGGTGGCGAACATGAAATTGTTGGGCAGGCCGGTGGGCAGGCCGTTGCCGTTGTGCCCCTGTGCGCCCCCAAACTGGTCGCCTTCGTAGTTGCCATCGCCAAAATGGTCGAGAATTTCTGTGAGAAAAGACTTCATTGTTTTTTGAAATTCAGAATGTCATGCCGAGCGTAGCCGAGGCATTTCGCGTGTGGTAGTAATTCAGTTTTTGGAAGCATCAAGAATTAATGAATACACGCGAGATGCCTCGGCTACGCTCGGCATGACGTTCTTTCAAATGCTCTATTTCCTATTTCGCTGCTACTTCAAGCTCTCCAAAAACTTGTCTGCCGTGCGCAGGCTCAGGGCCATAATGGTCAGGGCCGGGTTTACGCTGAGCGCGCTGGGAAAAGTCGAGTTGTCCGAGATGTACAGGTTGGGCACGTCGAAGGCGCGGCCGTTGCGGTCCACCACCGCATCGTCGCCGGACAGGCCCATGCGGGCCGTGCCGATGACGTGGGCGTAGCGCTGAAACGACCAGATATCGGTAGCGCCAGCGGCTTCCCAGATGCCGCGCATAATTTTCTCGGCGTGGGCATTCATGCGGTGCTCGTTTTCCTGGGCCGTGAAGTGCAGGCGGGGTTTGGGCAGGCCGCGGGCGTCCTTTTCCTCGGCCAGCTCCAGAAAATTGTCGGCGTGCGGCAAGCAGTCGCCCAGAATGTTGATGCCGGCAATGTGGTTGAAGTTGCGCATGTAGTCGCGCAGGGGCTGGCCCCACAGCTTGCGGCCCCGGGCCACCTGCCCGGCAAACGTAACCGGCATCACGCCAATGCTTTGCAGCAGGTAGCCGCCCGCGAAATCAGCATCCTTCGGCCGGTGGGTATCCTGCGAAATCAGGCCGCCGGGAATGCCCTTGTTGGGCCGCACCTCGTCGGCAAACGTGCCCCACACCTGCAGGCCGGGGTGGGCCATCAGGTTGCGGCCCACCTGGCCGCTGGTGAGAGCCAACTCATTGAGCAGCAATAAACGTGGTGTTTCCACTGAGCCGCCGCAGAGGAAGAGGTGGCGGCAGCGCTGGCGCTGCTGCTCGCCGTTCTGGGTGTACACCACGCCGGTGATGTAGCCCCGGGCATCGCGCTCAATCTCGGTCACGAGGCTGTTGGGCCGGATGTCGGCCCCGTGCTTCACCGCCAGCGGAATAAACGTGACGTCCATGCTCGACTTGGCCCCGTTGGAGCAGCCGGCTTGGCAGAAGCCGCGGTTGGTGCAGGCCTCGCGCCAGCCCACGCCCTCCTGGTAGTAGCGCGACGAAAGCGCCGCATTGGCGGCCGGCGAGGTCCTGATGCCCAGCTTCTCCGCGCCGCGCACCATGAGCTGGGCGGCGCTGTTCAGCGGCAGTGGGGCCAGCGGGTAGCCCTGGCTGCGGGCCGGCCCCCAGGGGTAGGGCGTGGGACCGGAAACCCCGATAAACCGCTCAACTTCATTGTAATAAGGTTCCAGCTCCTCGTAGCTCACCGGCCAGTCCTCGCCTTTGCCGAAGTCGCGCCGCACGTGCAGGTCGTCGGGCAGCGGGCGGGGCGTGTAGGCGGTGTAGTGCAGCGTAGAGCCGCCCACGCCGGTGCCCGAATTGTTCTTGCCCATCGCCAGTGGGTCGCCGCCGGCGGCCAGTCGCTCATCATTCCAAAACAGGAAATCCTGGGCTCTCTCGTCGGTGGCGAAGTCTTTTTCGGGGTTGTGCCAGGGGCCGGCTTCCAGGGCCACCACCTTCAGGCCCGCCTGGGCCAGGCGGGCCAGCAGCGGCGCGCCGCCCGCGCCCAGTCCAATCACCACGCAGTCCACTTCATCGGCTTCGGGCGCAATGGCCTGGGACTGTTCTTTGGGGGTGTCGGCCACCACGGGCGCGGTAGCGGGCTCGTCGGCCAGCAGCGCGCGTAGCAGCGGGTCCTGTATTTCGGGCTTGACGGGGTTGAGGACGCCTTCTTCGAGAACTTCTTCGTTGGGCATATAGTGTGCGGTAAGCTTTCGCTGGCACCGCAGGGCCGTTATGTATTAGATGCGTTTAGTTACTAGTACTAGTGATGAGAGTACCGTGATGGATAGAAACTAGTCTCATTACATCATGGCCCTGCGGTACCAGCGAAAGCCTACCGCACACTAGGCTCTCTGTTCTCTTTTTCGTTGAGGCCGATTTTCGACCAGCTGGGCAAATCAGCCATGCCCACGTAGCCGATTTCTTCCTGCGCCAGCGGGTGGGCGTAGTAGGTTTCGGTGAGCTCGGCCAGCATTTCCTCGAAAAAGCGGCCGGCATCCAGCGTGGCCCAGGTGGTGCCGGGCGGGGTGCCGCTGGCCAGCGCCTGTATCACGGCATCCTGCTGCTCCGCTGCCAGCGTCGTAAAATCGGCCTGGAACTGGCTCTGCGCGATTTCCTGGATGCCGCCGAGGCCCATTCGGTAGGCTTCGCGGTCGGGCGGCAGCGCGTCGTAGCGCCAGCCGTCGGCGCGGCCCTCGGCCAGGCGCTGGTCCACGGCGGGGGCCAGGGCAATGGGCTGGTCGGCGCGGTCGGGCTGCGGAAACAGGCGGGCGGCCACGGCTTCGAGCAGGGCGTAGGTTTCGGGGGCCAGGAACTGCGGCGCGTAGGCGGCCGGGGCGTCGAGGCGGGCCTGCAGGGCGGCGCGGGTGGTTTCCGATACGTGCGGGGTGTCGAGCAGGGCGCGCACGGTGCCGGTGGGGTAAGCGGGAAGGGGCATAAATCGAAAATAGGCGGCAATACCATTGGAAACGGCTCCGCGCCTGTTTCCGTACGAGTGAAACCGCTGGCAGGGGTACAGGTTTTCGCGGGTATCGATTAACCAAAGCCCAAAAAAACAGCCAACCCAGTGGGTCGGCTGTTTTTTTGGCTGCGTTCCGGTCGTGGCTATTGAAACAGCGTGAGGGCCTTGATAAACGTTTGCGACACGCCCCAGGCCAGGGGCACGCCCACAAATAGCCAGGCGATAACCAGGGCGCCCGTCGAGCTGGTTTCGGCCGCCGGCGTACCGGCGTTGTTGGGTTGAGGGTTCATATGAAAGTCGGATTTAGAAGGGAGGAATGGCGCTTAGTGTCCGCCGCCCTGGGGCGTAACGGGGCCTTTTTCGAAGTATATCTCGTTCACGGCCGTCACCGCGAAGTTGGCCAGTAGGCCCACTACCAGCAGGCCGGCCATGGTGTAGAACACCGTTTGGTAAGCCGCCGCGCCCGTGAAACCTTCGGCCTTGCGGCTCTCGTGCAGGTAGTTCACGATGAGCGGGCCCACCACACCGGCCGTGCTCCAAGCCGTGAGCAGCCGCCCGTGAATAGCGCCCACCTGGTACTTGCCAAACAGGTCGGACAAATACGCCGGAATAGTGGCGAAACCGCCGCCGTACATGCTGATAATCACGCAGGCTACCACCACATACAGCGTGAGCTGCAGGTTGTGCCCCAGCGTGGGAATAAGCAGGTAGAGCGCGATGCCCAGTGCGAAGTAGATGGCGTACGTCACCTTCCGGCCCAGCTTGTCCGATGCCGACGACCAGAAGAAGCGCCCCAGCAGGTTGAACAAGCTAAGCAGCCCCACGAAGCCCGCCGCCGCCGCCGCCGTCACAAACTTGCCATCGCCCATTGCGGCCTTCGAAAACGTGTCCTGAATAAGCGGGGAAGCCGTTTCGAGCACGCCGATGCCGGCCGTTACATTCGTCATCAGCACCACCCACAGCAACCAGAACTGCGGCGTTTTGATGGCGTTGTCGGCCGATACGTTGCCGGTCGTAATCAGGGCGCTGTGCTCGGCGTTGGGCACGTAGCCAGCCGGAGCCCAGTCGTCGGCGGGCACCCGAATGGTCCACACCCCGAACTGCATAAACAGAAAGTAGATGATGCCCAGCGTGATAAACGTAGCCGCCACGCCCATCGTACCGGTGCTTTTGAAATGCGCCATGAGGGCCACCGACAGCGGGGAGGCAATCATGGCGCCGCCACCGAAGCCCATGATGGCCATGCCCGTAGCCACGCCCTTGCGGTCGGGGAACCACTTAATGAGCGTGCTCACCGGCGAGATATAGCCCAAGCCCAGCCCAATGCCACCCAGCACGCCGTAGCCCAAATACAGCAGCACAAGGCTGTGCAGATGAACGCCAAGCGAGCCAATCATGAAGCCGCCACCGAAGCAGAGCGCGGCCGCCATCATGGCCTTGCGCGGCCCCACGCGCTCCAGCCACTTGCCAAAAATGGCCGCCGACAAGCCCAGCAGCACAATGGCGATGGAGAAAATCCAGCCAATCTGGCCCGGGGTCCAGTCGGTGGGCGCGGGCGCGTCTACGTTGCCGCTAATGAGCGCGCCGAGGGGTTTTTTGAACACGCTGAACGCATACACCTGCCCGATGGCCAGGTGAATAGCCAGCGCGGCCGGCGGTACCAGCCAGCGGTTATAGCCCGGCCCCGCAATGGTGCGGCTGCGGTCGAGCAGAGATGAGGAGTTGTCGGCCATGTAAAAAGTGGGGATTGAGGTGAAAGAACAAAGCAGGTGTCTGCAGCGCGTAACGTTCTGAAAACGCGCTGCAAGTGCCAAGGTAACCGGCGGCTTCCGTGGTTGATTGTTGGCGGGAGGAAAATGTTGCTAAATAAGTATAGCTGTCCGCAAGAAGGCGAGATGAACAGCGGAGGAAAGAATTACCGTTTGCAGATTTTTTCCTCCACTGTTCTTCTCGCCTCATTGAGCAAAGCGTTACTCATCGCTGCTGAGTTTGCCGCCGGTTACGTGAACCAGGCTGCCGGTCATAAAGGAGCCGTCCTGCGAGGCCAGCAGCACGTAGGCCGGCGCCAGCTCCTCGGGCTGACCAGGACGTTTAAGGGCGACTTCGTGGCCAAACTTGGCGATTTCCTCAATCGGCATGGTGGCCGGAATGTTGGGCGTCCAGACCGGGCCGGGCACCACGCAGTTCACCCGAACTCCCTTTTCGCCCAGGTACAGCGCCAGCGACTTGGTGAGGGCGTGAATGCCGGCCTTGGAGGCGGCGTAATCCACCAGAATCGGGATGCCCGTGATGCCCACAATGCTGCCGGTGTTGATGATGCAGTCGTCCTTTCGGAGGTGCGGAATCGCGGCCTGCGCCATCCAGATGTAGCCCAGGATGTTGGTGTCAAAAGTGCGGCGAATCTGCTCCTCCGGGATGTCCTCGAACTTGGCTTGGCTCATCTGAAAGGCGGCGTTGTTCACCAGTATATTCAGTCCGCCCAACTCGGCCAGGGTGCGGCGCACGGCCTGCTTGCACTGCTCGGGGTCGCGCACGTCCATTTGCAGCAGCAGGCACTTGCGCTTCTCCTTTTCCACCAGCTGCTTGGTTTTTTCGGCGTCCTCCACGTTTTCATTGAAGACGATGGCCACGTGCGCGCCCTCCTTGGCGAAGGCAATGGCCACGGCCCGGCCAATGCCCGAGTCGGCCCCGGTGATGATGGCCACCTTGTCCTTCAGCTTGCCGGCAGCCTTGTAATTGGCCAGGTCCGAGTCGGGCTGCAGCTTCATATCGGCCTGCTTGGCCGGGTAGGGCAGCTTCTGGGCGGCGGCCTTCATGTCCTGGGCCGTGGGGCGGCTTTCGGCCTTGGCGGGCGCGGCTTTTTTGGCAGGGGCTTTGGGAGCCGCAGCGGGCTTTTTGGTGCTGGCGGCGGGGGCGGGCGGGGTTTTCTTCGGAGGCATGGCGGGTGGAGAAAGAGTGTGTGGCTTCTTACGCGAAAGCCCCCCGAATGGCTACCCTCGCCGGCTTTTGAGGCCCCGTACCCGCACCATGCGGCGTGGGCAGTTGTGCTTAAGCTCCGCCGTTCGCTACTTGAACTCGTTGCCACAATGGAAGCAGTGGAACCGGCGGCCCCGCACCGGAAACCGCAGCAGCACCGACAGTAGCCCCGACCAGAACCCGTAGGTATTGCGCGTAGCCGTCCCCCAGGCCACGTCCGACGACCCGCAGCGCGGGCAGCGCGGCGTAACCGGGTCAGGCGCGTCGGCGGCGAACGAGGCGATATCCGGCCCGGTGGCGCGGGGTAGTAGTTCGGCGTGCAAAATTTCCAGCGCCGCCAGCGCATCGGCCTGCCGCACGTGCAGCCTCACTCCGCCCGTAATGGGGCTATAAAGCGGCATCATCGATACCAGATTCTCGTTGCTCAGAAAGCACGGAATACCCGCTGCCTCCAGCCGCGTGCGGGCCAGGTTGGCCGCCATCGGCTCGTAGAACGACTCGAGGAATACGACGGAATCGGGAGACGGCAATTGGGGTATTGTTGAGGGTTGAATTGGTTAGATTGGTTCCGGAAACGGATAATGGTCGACGGCGAGTTTAACCTTAAGCCCTTAGCCCTCAACGCTTACTTCGGCTGCTGCCGGGTGGCCGCGTCGATGCCCTGCACGGCGCGGCCGGCCTGCAGGCTCACGAACTCGGCCTGGCGGGCGCGCACCCGCACTTCATCGCGGGCGGGCATGTCCAGGCGCACCTGCTTTAGCTGGTCATTCAGGCGCTGGTACACGGCGCGGGCATAGTCCCAGTCGCGGTCGGTGAAGGTGGCGCGCTGGGTGCGGGTTTCGCGCACCAGCTGGCCGTAGGCGGCGGGCAGGTCCTGGGGCGTGAGGGCGTTGATTTGGCCGTTATACGGCCCCATCAGCTTGGCTTCCATGGCCAGCTGCTGGCGCGGGTCGAGGGGCCGGGCGCGGCGGGCGCGGTTGGTGGCGTCGTACGTAGCCGCCCCTTTGCCCACGCGGGCCAGCTTGTCGGCGGCGGTGCGGGCGGCATTATCCAACTCGTGGCCGGCCTCGCGGGCAGCGGCCCGGCGCTCGTTGGGCGTCGAGTCGCAGCCCGTAAGTAGCAAAGCGGCCAGCAGCACACCGCCAAATGATTTCAGGCCCGCCAGCGGACGACGTAGTTCACCTTTCATAGCACAGGTTCAGTAGTTGAGTTGCAAATGACGGCCACCGCGGCCGCACCAGCCCTCTACTACTGCGCCAGCCGAAAGGTTAGCGTTAGCTCATATTCGGCCACGATGTCCTGGCCATCGAGCTGAGCCGGTATCCAGGTATCCGGAATGGTTTTCACCACGCGCAACGCTTCCTGGTCGCAGCCGGCCCCAATGCTGCGCAGCACGCGGTGGGTGGTGGCTTTGCCCTGCGTATCGACCGAAAAACCAATGGTGACCTGGCCCTGCACGTTGCGGTCCTGGGCCTGCTGGGGGTATTGCAGCTGCGTGGTGAAGGCCGCCAGGGCCGCCTCGCCGCCAATAAACAGCGGGGGGCGGTCCACCATGCGGCGCTTCCACTGGCCGGGGGCCATTTCGGTGTTGAAGGTGAGGTCGCCCGAAGGCCGATAAAACAGCAGCTGCCTGGCCGAATGGTCGTAGCGCTGCACCACCACTATTTCCTTTGAGGCCGTGATGCCATAGTATTCCCACACGCCCACTTTGGTGCGCTTCTCGAGCAGGCCGCTTTCCCATTTGGTGGTGTGCATCTTTTGCGCCTGGACCGGGCCAGCGCCGAAAATAAAAAATAAAACAAACAACGAGTAAATATAATTTTTCATAGCTAGTGGGTGGCCTTGAAGGAAAAGCATAACCCCAATCGTCGTAGAAATTGATTGCGGCCTCGCAAGATAATATAAAGTTCTATTTTGGTGTGTTCGGGCCGGGTCTTCAGCCCACCTGCCGGTGAGCCTATTTAGTGAAGGCGCCTAACTGCCTCACTACTGCATTGCGGGGATGATTTATTGATAATCCACTAGATAACCAAAATAACGATGCGTGCTCAGGTAGTAGACAACCGAAGTCCTGAAGCGAGAAGTGAAACCGGGAATAGAAAGAAGCGTTATTTATAAAGTTATATTTGATGCAAAAAAGTTACCGACGCTTGGCGTATTATTGAGCAGCTTAAATTCACTAAAAAAAGCTAAAAAACAGCTGTTTCTCAATGCGTTCAGCTGGTGTATTTGTTGCGAATAATAAAATTAATTTTAGATAAGTTTTTGATTAAGCACAAAGAAAATATCCGTAACTGGTGGCCGGAATTACAGCAGCCGGGTTGAAAAAAAGGAGGGACGGGCAGCTCGCAAGCTACCCGTCCCTCCTGCTCTGGCTCGCCATGCACAGGTGGGCGGCCCCGGCCGCGTTGTGCCACTAAAACAACTCGGCCGCCACGCGCCGGATGCTTTCCGACTTGCCCATGCTGTAGTAGTGCAGGCAGGGCACGCCGTGGGCCATCAGCTCACGGCTCTGGTTGAGGCACCACTCGATGCCGATGGCGCGGGCCGCCTCGTTGTCGCGGCACTGGCTGATGGCTTCAACCAACGGCTCGGGCAGGTTGAGGAAAAAGGTCCGGGGCAGCATCGTGAGCTGGCTTTTGGTGGTGAGCGGCTTCAGGCCAGGGATGATGG
>JALYUH010000036.1 GCA_030853985.1 Bacteroidota bacterium
GCTAAGGCTCCCATTGCCCCAATCAGCCCAAAAAAGCCCACTACATCGCTGCCATAGTGGTAGGCCGGGCCCTCCAGAAAAAACGTGAGCGTGGTCCAGAACACGCTGAAGGCCGCGAACAGCAGCCCGCCCACCAGGGCCGAGCGGCGCAGGGCGGGCAGCGTCGCGGTCAGGGTCAGCAGCGACCTCATCAGCGAGCCGTAGGAGCCGGCGAAGTGGGGGCGGTCCTGCGGCAGCCGCCAGGCCAGCAGGCCCAGCAGCACGAGCATCAGCCCGGCCCCGATTTCGAACATGGCGCGCCAGCCCAGGTGCAGCCCCACGTAGCCGCTCACGGTGCGCGAGGCCAGAATGCCAATCAGCAGGCCGCTCATGATGCGGCCCACGATGCGGCCCCGGTCGGCCTCCGGGGCCAGGTGCGCGGCCATGGGCAGCAGCAGCTGCGGCACCGCCGAGCAGATGCCAATGAGCATGCTGGCCCCGGCCAGCAGCCCGAAGCTGGGCGCGAACGCCGCCAGCGCCAGGCAGGCCGCCGCGCCCAGCAGCATGAGCAGAATCAGGCGCTTGCGTTCCAGCATATCGCCCAGCGGCACCACGAACAGCATGCCCAGCGTGTAGCCCACCTGCGTGGCCGTGGCCACCAGGCTGGCGCGGCTATCCGAGAGGTGAAAGGTGCGGCCGATGGCGGCCAGCAGCGGCTGGTTGTAGTAGATGTTGGCCACCACCAGCCCGCAGGTGAGGGCCATGAGCCAGACGAGCGCGCCGTCGAGCGGGCGGGTGGGAGGGGGCGACGAAACCGCCACGGGGGAGGTTTCGGTGAGCAATTCTGACATTAACTAGTGCGAACGAATCTGGGATAGGGGGAGTAGCGAAATAGCGTAGCATAACTCCCAAGCGGCCCCGATGGTTGCGCGCGGCCCCACCGCCGCCAGAACCAGTACCCCGAATTTCCCATGCAGCCCGCCCGAACAACCAGGATTCCCGCGGGCTGCACGAGAAATTCGGGGTACTCGTTCGGGCTCGCAACCCGCCCGCCGCGCCTGCGTTTGCCCGGTATGAGCCGAGGATTTACCAGGGAAGACGACGCCCAGACGCCGCCCATCATTCCGCCCCGCGCGGCCTTGCCGCCGGGCACGCCCAACTACGTGACGCCCGCCGGCCTGGAGCAGCTGCGCGCCGAGCTGGCCACCCTCGAAGCCGAGCGCGCCCTGGCCGAGGCCGACCACAGCAACGATACCGACCGCACCCACCGCCTCTCGCGCTGCAATGGCCGTCTGGCCCTGCTGCTCGAGCGCCTGGGCAGCGCCAAAGTGGTGGTTCCGGCCGGCCGGCCGCCCAAAGAAGTGCGCTTCGGGGCCACCGTCACGCTGCGCACCATCAGCGGCGGGGAGGTGGGCTTCGAGCGCAAATTTACGATTGTGGGCGTGGACGAGGCCGATGTGGCGCTGGGCAAGGTGGCCTTCGTGGCGCCCATTGCGCGGGCCGTGCAGGGCGCCAAGCTCCGGCAGCAGGTGCCGCTGAAGCTGGGGCCGCAGGCAGAGGTAGTGGAGGTGGCCGGTATCGCGTATTAAACGACGGCGTGAAGCCGATTGTGGGGCTGAAAGCTGGTTGGGTTGACTGCCACTACCGCACCTGGCGCGGTTCCAAGGCCAGGGTACAGCGCATCGTAGCGCGAATTTTTAGTTTGCGTCCCCACGCCGGGGTAACTACTCGGTTCGCGACGCAAACTAAAAGTCCGCGCTACTGGCCACTAACTTCGAAACCGCGCTAGGGCTTGCTATACGGAAAAATGCCCTGCATATCGTGCGCCAGCGCTTTGGCCAGCGCGGCCGCACTGGTGTTGGGCTTGCCGCGCAGCTCGTGGTCGAATTGCCAGACGGATTGCCCGCTTTGGAGGTCGTAAATGTCCAGTTGCGTGTACACCCCGTTCACGGCCATCGGGTTGGTGTTGCTGAGCACGAATACCGCGATGCTGACGCCGCCGGGCAGCAGCTGCAGCATATTAGTTTCGCCCGTGAGCACGGCCTCCACGCCGAGGGCGGCGCGCAGCTCGGCCATCGAGCGGGTGGGCAGGCTTTCGTAGGTAATGCCCGCGCGGGCCAGGCGTTGGTTGGTTTCGGCCGGGTGCTGGAAGGCCACGGTGGTGGGGTGCCGCACCTGCTGGCGCATCAGCTCGGCCTGGAGGGCGGCCTGGAGCTGGTAGGCCAGCTGCCGGCGCTCGGCCCGCAGGCTGTTTTCGAGCGGGCTGCTGAGCGGGCTGGTTGGGCCGGCCGGCCGGCGGTTGGGCCCCGTGTGCACCTGCGCCACCAGGTCGCGCAGCCGTTCCAGCTCTACGGCGAAGGGTAGGATGGCCACGGTGCGGTGCGTGGCCAGCGCGGCGGGGGCCAAGGCCTGGCCCTGGTAGCTGCGCCGGGCGCATCCCAGCAGAAAAGTGCTGATAAGCAGTGTCGCGCTAAAAAGGAAAAAACGCATAGCCAAGGAAAATTATTCGGGTAAAAATAGCGGAAACCTGCCCAGGATACCCCGTCAGCCTACTGCCAAAACGCCGCTACTAAGCGTATGGGCAGGGGGCTGGCGGTGCACCACGGGCACAGCCCCTAACGAATGCTAATGCGCTGCCCGGCGCTGCCCGCCGCCGTTTGCACGCGCACGGTGTAGAGGCCGGGCGGGCGGGCGGCCAGGTCGAGGAGGCAGCTGCTGCGCGGGGCGTTGGCCCAGGCCTGGAAGGCTACTTCCCGGCCCAGGGCATCGGTTACGCGCACTTCGGCGGCGCTGGGGGCCGTAGGCAGTAGCAGCGTGAAGCGGCCGTCGGGGCTGGGGTTGGGATAGGCCTGCAGGGCGGCCGGGGCGGCGGCATCGCGGGTGGGCAGGGCCGCGCCCAGCAGGGTTACATCATCAAGCAGCAGGGTGGTGCCGCTCGTTACCACATCGGCAACCCCCGAAGAGAAAACGATGCGCACCGTATCGGGCTGGAGGCCCGATACGTACTGAATGGGCACGGTGGCCAGCGTGTAGGTGGCGGCCAGCGCGGGCAGCACGTAGCCGGGCTGGTTGGGCTGGCCGGCGTAGCCCACCACCTCGCGCCGGCCGTTCACGGTGCGCGTGAGTTCCAGGGCCACGCTGGCCGAATCGGCCAGCTGCCCGCTGAGGCGGTAGTAGAACTGCAGGCTGGTAGGCCGGGCCGTGAAACCCTGACCGACTTTTTCGAGCTCGAAGGTGGGGCCAATGGCAAGCGCAGTGCCCAGCAACAAGGAGCCGGCGGTGGTACCCACTACCGGCAGGGTGGTGGTTTGCAGCTGCACGGCAAAGGTGCCGCTGTGGGCGGCGGTGCTTTTGCTCACGGTGCCGGTGGCTACGGGCACGCCAAAAATGGCCGCGTACACATCGTCGGTGGTGAGCCAGTTGGCGGGCTTTTCGGGGGTGCCGGCCCAGGTTTCGAACGAGGCGTTGGTGATGGTGATTTGGGCCTGGGCCGGGGCGGCCAGCAGGGTGGCCACGGTGGCCAGCAGGGAGAGGACAGTTGTTTTCATGGGGAAAAGGTTGGAGCAGCCAGAAAAGTGGGGCTGAACTGCCGGACAAAGATATTGGCCCGTAAAACCGTTTCACTTCGTCGAAAACAGGGGTTTTCGGCTACTGGTAAACCAGTATTTCCTCACCCCCGCTGGCCCGCACCACCAAGTAGAAGCCGCCCAATGCCGACAGCCCTACGCCACCAGCTGCTTCCGGTAGGCTCCCGGTGTAATGCCCTCGTACTTCTTAAACAGCGACTGGAAGTAGCTCAGGTTGTTGAACCCCGCCCGCAGGCCCGCCTCCGCCACGCTGGCCAGCGGGTGGCGCAGCAGCCGCTTGGCCTCGCTCAGCCGCTCCCGAATAATGTACTCGACCGGCGTAATCCCGAACTCGCGCTTGAAGACGCGGAAGAACGTGGCCTTGCTCATGCAGGCCAGCGCGCTCAGCTTGTCGATGCTCAGATTTTCGGCCAGATGGTCCTTGATGTAGCCCACCACGGCGGCGAAGCGGTGCGTGGTGAGGTGCCGGGCGTAGTCGTGGAAAATGAGCTGGCGGGCTTGCGTCTGCATCAGGCGCACCAGCAATTCCTGGAGCGTGAAGCCCGCCAGCACGTCTTTGTTGACGTCCGTAGTGCGCGACACGGCCACCAGGCGGCCCAGCGTATCGGTCAGCTCGGGGGTGTTGGTGAGGTGGGCGTAGTCGGGGCCTTCGATGGCCCAGGGCTGGTGCGGCTCGGCCTTGGGGTAGCGCTCATTCAGCATATCCACCGTGTGGCGGATGGTGTCGGGGGCGATGGCCACGGCCAGGCACTGCGTGGGCCGGCACAGGCAGGCATCGGGAAAGTCGATTTCCATCAGCTCATCCTTGTCCACTACCACCGACTCACCGGGCAGGTAGTCGAACGCGGCGCGGCCGGGCAGGTGCATCACTTTCTTGCCGCGCAGCATCGTCGTCAGGGCCAGGCCCTCCAGGCGCAGGAGCACGCGGTGGGCGGGGCGGTGCGTTTCGAACACGTTGAGCTCGAAGCCTTCCAGGGCGTACACCGTCCGGTTTTCAACCAACGAATGCAGGCGGTCGGGGGCGAGCGGGGCCACGGCGGCGGGCAGGTGAACGCGGGACGGCATAAAAGAAAACGTTCGGTGAGGGAGTACTTACTACACAAGCCGACAGGTGCCGGGGCTGTTCAGCAAGTTGCGATAATTTCCGCACTCTTTGCGACAATACCACAACTGGCCGCGCCGGAAAAAAAGGACCTTTACGTTGTTTCCCATTCATCAAATTCCCACCTCCCCAACATCATGGCCGAAACCCTAGAAGAAACCACCACCGTAGTGGCTCGCCCCCAGTTCAAATCGCACTACGACAACTTTATCGGCGGCAAATGGGTCGCGCCCGTGAAGGGCCAGTACTTTGAAAATCCCTCTCCCATCGACGGCAAGGCGTTTTGCAAAGTGGCCCGCAGCACCAAGGAGGATATCGACCTGGCGCTCGATGCCGCCCACGAAGCTTTCAAAACCTGGGGCAAAACCTCGGCCACCGAGCGCAGCAACATCCTCAACAAAATTGCCAACCGCATCGAGGAAAACCTCGCCCACCTCGCCGCCGTCGAGTGCGTCGAGAACGGCAAGGCCATCCGCGAAACCACCTACGCCGACATGCCGCTGGTCATCGACCACTTCCGGTACTTCGCCAGCGTGATTCGGGCCGAGGAAGGCAGCGCCACCGAGCTGAACAGCACCACTTTGTCGCTCAATATCCAGGAGCCGCTGGGCGTGATTGGCCAGATTATTCCCTGGAACTTCCCCATTCTGATGGCCACCTGGAAGCTGGCCCCCGCCATCGCTGCCGGCTGCACCGTGGTGATGAAGCCCGCCGAGCAAACCCCCGCCAGCATCATGGTCCTCATGGAGCTGATTCAGGACCTGGTACCCCCCGGCGTGATTAACGTGGTAAACGGCTTCGGCCTGGAAGCCGGCAAGCCGCTGGCCTCGTCGCCGCGCATCAATAAGGCCAGCTTCACGGGCGAGACGACCACCGGCCGCCTCATCATGCAGTACGCCGCCGAAAACCTGATTCCGGTGACGATGGAGCTGGGCGGCAAGTCGCCCAACGTTTTCTTTAAGAGCGTGATGGATGCCGACGACGACTTCCTCGACAAGGCCATCGAAGGGGCGGTGATGTTTGCGCTGAACCAGGGCGAAATCTGCACCTGCCCCTCGCGGATGCTGGTGCACGAAGATATTTACGATGCGTTTATTGCCCGCGTCATCGAGCGCGTGAAGGCCATCAAGCTGGGCAACCCGATGGATATGACCACGATGATGGGCGCGCAGGCCTCGAACGACCAGTTCGAAAAAATCCTGAGCTACCTCGAAATCGGCAAGGCCGAAGGGGCCGAAGTGCTGGTGGGTGGCGAAGCGTACCAGCAAGCCGATGGCGCGCTGGGCGAGGGCTACTACATTCAGCCTACCCTGTTCCGGGGCCACAACAAGATGCGGATTTTCCAGGAGGAAATTTTCGGTCCGGTGCTGGCCGTCACCACCTTCAAAACCGTGGAGGAAGCCATCGAAATTGCCAACGACACCCTCTACGGCCTCGGGGCCGGCGTGTGGACCCGCGACGCGCACGAGCTGTACGAAGTGCCCCGCGCCATCCAGGCCGGCCGCGTGTGGGTGAACTGCTACCACGACTACCCGGCCGGCGCGCCCTTCGGCGGCTACAAAGCCTCCGGTTTCGGCCGCGAAAACCACAAGATGATGCTCTCGCATTATCGCCAGAACAAGAATATGCTCATCAGCTACAGCCAGCAGAAGCTGGGCTTCTTCTAGGCCTGGCCGTAGCGCATGGCTTTGCTTGCGCCTGCTGAAATAAGAACGTCATACTGAGCAAAGTCGAAGCACCTCGCGTGCGGAAGTAATCCAATCAATCGGATTAGTTGCGCGGTAACGGTGCTCCAACAAGCACAGCATGACGTTCTGTTTTAAGTAGATGCCCACGGCGCGCCGCATCTTTTCTCCCAAAGCTGCGTTCTTGCTACTCCAAATCCTTGCTTATGAAACGCCTGCTGCTCGCCACTTCACTGCTGTTCGCCGCACCCGCTGCTCATGCCCAGCTACTACCCGTTCCGGGGGCTAAAAACCCGGATTGGAAGCTAGAAAAAGCCGAAACCAGACCCGAAACCGAGCCCTTGGTTCTGCTGCCCGGGATGGACCAAATGCCCAATGCGGCCCAGCGCAGCATTGCCAGCGCCGATAACCATCATTATTGGTGGGATGGCACCCGACAGCTCGCCTACGATTGGCTAAGCCGCCCCAGTTCCGGCAGCATAGCTCCTGATAAGGCGGTGGCAGTGCGCGAAGAGCGTACGGGCACCACGTACATCTTTCGCCGTCGGTAGCGCCTTGCTCGCGGCTCAATAGGTTATCATTTTTGGCTCACCACATACGGCAAGCTGAAACTTACCCTCACAATCATGTCTACGCCCCGCGTCCTCGTTACTACTGCTGCCGAAGCCACCATCGACCTGCTCCGCGATGAGCATGGCCCGCTCATGTTTCACCAAAGCGGTGGGTGCTGCGATGGCTCGTCGCCCATGTGTTTCGCCAAGGGCGAGTTTCGGGTGGGCGGCAACGATACGTGGCTGGGGCGCATCTACGGCTGCGATTTCTTTATGAGTGCCAGCCAGTTTCAGTACTGGAAACACACCCAGCTCACGGTAGATGTGGTGAAGGGCCGGGGCGCGAGCTTCTCGCTGGAAATTCCGCTCGGCGTGCGGTTTCTCATTCGCTCCCGGCTGTTTACCGAGGACGAGGAAAAGGACATGGCCCCGGTTTTTGCCGGCGATGAAGTGCCCGAGGAAGCGACGTGAGGGAGAATTTCGCACGGGAGTCAAAAGAGGGAAAGGCGGTCCACAGCGTTTGAATGGCTCTGTGGACCTCCTTTCCCTCTTTTGACCGCTGTGCGAAACGCCTCCCTCACGCCGCTTCCTCCGGTACCTCATCGCCGGCGTATACCGGGGCCATGTCCTTTTCCTCGTCCTCGGTAAACAACCGGGAACGAATGAGAAACCGCACGCCGAGCGGGATTTCCAGCGAAAAGCTCGCCCCACGACCCTTCACCACGTCCACCGTGAGCTGGGTGTGTTTCCAGTACTGAAACTGGCTGGCGCTCATAAAGAAATCGCAGCCGTAAATGCGGCCCAGCCACGTATCATTGCCGCCCACCCGAAACTCGCCCTTCTGAAAACACATGGGCGAGGAGCCATCGCAGCACCCGCCGCTTTGGTGAAACATGAGCGGGCCGTGCTCGTCGCGGAGCAGGTCGATGGTGGCTTCGGCGGCGGCGGTAACGAGGACGCGGGGCGTGGACATGGTAGATAAGTAAGCTTTAGCTGGTCGTTAGTTCGGTCAGCCAGAAACAATAATTAGCTGCTTAATTCCCTGCTGCACAAGCAGTTTATCGGCGCAGGAAAGTGTAGGTCGTTCCGGTTCGCTCGTCGCGCACCGCCACCGCCTTGTCGGGAGCCGCGCTGCCGGAACCGGGGCGGCTCAGCCAATCGTAGGCGAGCTGCCGGGTGCCATCCCACCAATACTGGTGGTTGCCAGCACTCACGATGCTGCGTTGGGCAGCATTGGGCATGCGGTCGCTACTGGGCAGCGGGTCCGACGGCTGGGCACCAGACAGGGTTTGGGTTTTCTCCAGCTTCCAGTTGGGGTTG
>JALYUH010000313.1 GCA_030853985.1 Bacteroidota bacterium
AAGGTATCGTATTTTATCAGACCGTTTGCGTATGCACTCTATAGAACAGTTTAATGTGGCCTTGGAGGTGTGTGCAGGCTTATGGAATTTCTGCTTAACTCATTGATAAACCGCTACAACAACTCTAATGAAAAAGGCTGCCTGACAAGGCAGCCTTTTTCTCTGGAGCATGGTGTCGTCGTTTGAGCTAGGCGGGCTGCGTGGCGGGCTTGGTGCCAAAAGCCGCGTCCTGCTGCTTAGCCGCCACAATCTGCTGCACCAGCGCTTCGGGCGTGGCCGTGATGGCGAGCGTCAGCGCATAGGCCGGGCGCTCCAGGATGGCCAACTGCGAGGCGAGCATGTTGGCGTGCATGTAGTGGCCTTTGCGGCCGCCCATGCGCTCGAGCAGCAGCTCGCGCGGGCCATCGAGAAATATCCAGTGGATGGGCGTTTTTACGCCAATCTGCAGGGTAGTGCGGTAGGCTTCCTTCAGGGCCGAGCAGGCCAGAATGGCTCCGCCAGTGGTTTCCCACTCGCCTAGCTTCGTGGCCAGCGTGGCCAGCCAGTCGCGCCGGTCGTCGTCGGTGAGGGGGATGCCGTGGCGCATCTTCTCGATGTTGGCGGCCGAGTGGAAGGCATCGCCATCGTAATAAGGCAGGCCCAGGCGCGGGGCCAGCTGCTCGCCCACGGTGCTTTTGCCGCAGCCCGAAACTCCCATGATGATGCAGACCATAGCTGTGCGTAGGGATGAAAACTGAAAGAAAAGCGTTTGCAAACCAAGTGCTACAGCTGCGGCTGCACCTGCCCGCCCAGCTCGCGGCAATAGGTGATGAAGTCGGAATTGACCGGTTCTAGGCCGCCCTCGCGCATGCGCAGGGCCGTTTGGGCGCGGTGGTAGGTGGCGTGCGTCACGGCGTGGGTGAGGATGTCGCTCACCAGCGAATCGTAGGCATCGCCCTGCGAGTTGGTGTACTGAATGTGGCGGCCCAGCTCGGCCTCGTCGGTCGTTTCACAGAGTTCGCGCAGGCGCGCCGACGTTTGCGCGTGCCAGTGGTGGATACCGGCCAAATCGTGCTCCTGCCACACTTTCACGGGGCTTTGCGTGCCGCTGATGCGGGCAATCCAGATGGCCTGGGCATTGATAGCGTGGCTGAATAAGCGCAGCACCGGCTGCGGAATTTCGTGGCCGGCGGCCACCGACGAATCGAGGCGGCGCAATAGGGTTTCGTTGGCCCACACGTTGAACGCGCCGAGCTTGGCAATGGTGTTAATCATAACAATGGGTGAATGAGCGAACGGATAAATGGGGGAATGAGCAGGCGGCGTTAAAAAAAATACTCACCCATTCGCTCATTCACCCATTCAACCATTGGTTACCGAGGGTCTTGCCAGACCACTTTTTCGTTGGATTTGCGTTTTTCAAAATCGGCGCACTGGCCGTCGCCTTTGCCCGTGATGCCACCGTCGGGCTGGCAGATGAGCTTGCCCCGGGTATCGAACACCTGCGAGTACTGGTCGCAGCACGGGGCCGAGATGTAGTACACCGTTTTGCCCTCGTACTGGTAGCGCAGAATGCGGGTGATGGGGTTGCGCTTGCGCTCGGCCAGCACGGCGGCAATACGCGCTTTCAGCCACTGCGGGCGGGCGGTGGTATCCGATTCGGGCACGTAGCGGCCCACGGGGTCCACGGTGTTGGCGCTGGTGGGGGCGGGCGTGTCGGTGCCCGATACGCTGCCGCTGGTGGGCGGCGTGGTGGGCGTGGTCACGCTCACCTGCTGGTGGGCGCAGGCCGAGGTGAGGAGCACAGCCGCAGCAAAGGAAAGCAGGCGCATAGATTCAATTAAAAAGGACCCCGGCAAGCGGCAGTCCGGCTAAGGGTACGCCCCGCGCCGGCAATGGTTGAGGTCAGGCCCGGAATCAGCCCGGAAACAGGTGCGGGCCAAACACCAGCGCCCCCACCGCCGCCGCCCCGGCAGCGGCCAGCAGCACGGCTCCGGCCGCAATGTCCTTGGCCTTGCCGGCCAGCGGATGAAAGTCGGGCGACGCCAAATCGGTCAGCGCTTCAAGGGCAGTGTTTAGTAGCTCAGCCGTCCACACGCCGGCAATGGCCAGGGCCACCAAGGCCCATTCCAGGCGGCCCAGGCCGCAGTAGAAGCCCAGGCCGAGCACCAGCACCGTGGCCACGGCGTGGTAGCGCATGTGCACTTCCGAGCGCAGGGCGGTCCACACGCCGCGGCCGGCGTGGCCGAAGCTGGCCACGCGCCGCCGCCACAGCCCCTCGGGCGGCCGCAGCTGGTCGGGAATCGGCGGCTCAGCCACGAACTTCAAATTCCTGAAACGTGGACTGCCGCAGCGCCGACCAGT
>JALYUH010000314.1 GCA_030853985.1 Bacteroidota bacterium
TCGTCGGCCTACGGTCTGAACTTCCTGGCCGACAACAACACCAACGCGGCGGCCAATGAGCTCATCTGGCCGGTGCTGTTTGATGTGAACCGCACGCAGACCTTCGGCGGCACCACCTTTCTGGTGAATGGCTCGACCAGCGGCTCGAACGCGGGCTGGCAGTCGTACGTGGGCGAAAGCACGGGCTGGGGCGGCATGCGCACCACCACGGCATTGTTCAACAAGTTTTTCCTGGCCGGCGGCGATACCACGGTTGACCGGCGGGGCCGTTTCTGGCAGGCTGGCCAGACCAAGGAGATTGCCGACCTGAAGCAGTTTACGCAGGGCCTGGGCGTGACGAAGTACCGCAACGTGACCTCGGCCGGTGCGGGCGTGGGCGGTACGCTGAATTTCTCCAGCGTTGACTTTCCGATGCTGCGCGTGGCCGATATGATGCTGATTTACGCCGAAGCTGCTACCCGTGGTGCTGCCGACCGCGCCACGGCCCTCACCTACGTGAACCAGATTCGCCGCCGGGCTTTCGGCAAGGATATCAACACGGCCAATGCGCAGGCAGACATTACCGATACGCAGATGACTTCGGCCTTTATTCTTGACGAGCGGGCTCGTGAGCTGCACTGGGAAGGCCTGCGTCGCTCCGACCTTATCCGCTACAATCAGTTTGTGGGCAGTTCCTACGTCTGGCCCTGGAAGGGTGGGGTGGTTGGCGGCCGTGCTGTCGACACCAAGTACAGGCTGTTCCCGATTCCATTGTCCGACCTTACGGCCAACCCGAATCTGAAGCAAAATACCGGTTACTAAAACTTTTTACTGCCGGCTTGGTGTTGCCGGGCCGGCAGTATTTCTGTTCCCACTCAACTCCTTGATTTTTATGTATAATTTGTTCTCTAAACCAGCATTGCTCATGGGGCTGCTGACTTTAAGCCTTGCTGCCTGTAAAAAGGATGAGGTAAAAGTTACTTCCGAATTCGGCGCTGCTCCGACGGTAAGCAGCAGCACCACCAATGCCGGCGTGCTTGATAAGGCCAACGCGCAGAACACGGCCGTTACCTACACCTGGACGCCTTACAACATCACAGCGTCGGGCGATTCCAAGCTTGTGTCTCCGGTAACCTACACACTTGAGTTCGCGAAAGCGGGCACCAATTTCGCCTCGGTGAAGGAAATTGATGGCGGGCCATCTACATCCTCGTCAGTAGCCATCAAAACGGCCGACCTGAACAAGACGTTGCTGGCGCTGGGCCTGCCGTTCGGGCAGCCGGGCCTGGCAGACGTACGTTTGAAGACCTTCGTGGCGGGCAACCAGCCCGTGCTGTATTCTTCGACCATGAAGATTTCCGCGACGCCGTATGATGAGTGCTCGCCCCCCAATGCTGATACCTGGGGCTTGGTTGGCCCCGCCGGCGATGGCTGGCCCGGTGCTACTGCTACCGACCGCGAGCTGAAATGGAGCTGCACGGAAAACGCCTACGTGCTACGTTCCGCACTGAACGTCGGTGACTTCAAATTCCGCAAAAACCTGGATTGGGGCGTGAACCTGGGTGCCCTCACCAAGCCCCTCACCCCTGGCACGGCCCCTACCACACTGAAGCCCAACGGTGAAGACATGACCATCACCACCGCTGGCACTTACACGGTGAAGCTGACCGTAACGGGCAGCGGGACGGCCGTTACGGCTGGTACCCTTACAATTACCCCTTAACTGCAAGCGGAAGCCATTCCGGTTTCCAGATTACAAAAAGCCGCTGAGAAATCAGCGGCTTTTTTTTGTGTGCAGCTGGCAGAGCACACTGGCAATTTGCGGTTATTCAGGCGCGCATTTACAGCCGTCGGGAGCCAGGCAAACGGTTCGTAGCACCTGGCGCGGTTCCCGGCTGGCAGTAGCACGGCCGGCACGGTAGCGTATTTGTGGCGCAAGTAATTAATGGGGTCTGAAAAATAATGCAAGTAGCTATAAAACAATATTTTGACAACTATTAACAGTGCTGAAACTTTAGTATCCGCCTACCGATATTCATAAATTGTTTGGCGGCAAACGTTTGTGCATTTTTGTTCCTGAAATGGATTCCAAGCCGGGGTGGTACTTTCGTTCCCCCTATTTCCCTCCCACTTATGATTCTGATTGCTGACGGCGGCTCGACCAAGTGCAGCTGGTGCCTACTCGATGACACCAAGACCCGCGTGTACTTCAACACCGAAGGATACAACCCCGATTTTATGGATACGGCCGCCATTGTGGCTTCGCTGGACCAGAACATGCCCGACACGCTGCCCCGCGAGCAGGTGCGCGACGTGTATTTCTACGGGGCGGGCGTGTCGTCGGCCCAGAAGGCGGAGGTAATTGCCGCCGCCCTGCGCCAGGTGTTTCCGCAAACCCGCGCCCACGTAACCGAAGACCTGCTGGCCGCCGCGCGCGCGCTGCTGGGCCGCAAGCCGGGCTTTGCGGCCATCCTGGGCACGGGCACCAACTCGTGCATCTTCGACGGCGAGAAAATCACCTACAATGTCGATTCGCTGGGTTATTTCCTGGGTGATGAGGGCTCGGGCTCATACTTCGGCAAGCGGCTGCTGCGCGACTACCTGCGCGGCCTGCTGCCCGACGGCTTGCAGGAAGCCCTGCGCGAGGAGTACCACCTCGGCACGCGCAACGAGATTCTCGACCGCCTGTATAACCAGCCGCTGCCCAATCGCTTCCTGGCCAGCTTCGCCAAGTTTTGCTACGACCACAACAACGTGAGCTACTGCCGCGAAATCGTGCTCGAAGGCTTCGAAACGTTTTTCCAGAACCTGGTGCTGCACTACCCGCGCTACCAGGAGTACACTTTCAACTGCGTGGGCTCGGTGGGCTACAATTTCCGCGATGTGCTGACGCAGATTGCCCGCAACCACGGCATGGAAGTGGGCAAGATTATCCGCTCCCCGATTGATGATTTGGTGACCTACCACGAGGAAAATCCGTAGCGGGTTGATGCGGTTTTCGCTTCCGCAAAAAGGCCCCGCCGGAAATATCCGGCGGGGCCTTTTAATGTTTAACCGATTTATTCTATCACCAAACGCTGGGTTTGCTGGAGGTTGTCGGCGCGGAGCTGGATGATGTAGACCCCGGCGGCCAAGCCGCTGAGCGGCAGCTCGCGGGTATGCGAGCCGCCCGTTTCGCGGGCAGCAGGCAGCGTGAGAACGGCCTGGCCGAGCACATTGCGCACGGTGAGGGCCACGGTAGTGGCGGCCGGCAGCTCGTAGCGCAGCGTGGTGCTGCCCTGGGCCGGGTTGGGCGCGGCCGTGAGGCGCAGGATGCTGGCCGCCTGCTCGGTGCGGGTGGGCAGCAGCACGGCCTTCTTGATGCGGCGGCTGGTGTACACGGCAAACTGGCCGGGGGCCAGGCTGATTTGCGCGTTCACGTTGCCCACCGTGATGCTGTCGCCGCTGAGGTAGTTGTACCACTTGCCGGTGCTCTGGAAGGCCGGGTCGATGGTGGTGGTCGTTACGTCGAAGTTGCCGATGATGGTGACGCTGGTGTTGGCGTTGGCCAGGTGAATCGACTTGGCGGCCCCGGCCAGCTGCTGGGTATAGGTGGTGGGGTTTTCGAACACGGGCTCAATCTTTTTGAGCGCGATGAGGGCGCGGTAGGTGTTGTAGAGCTGGCGGCGGTTGGCATCCTGGTAGTAGTTCCAGAGAATGGGCTTGTTGCCCACGCGGCCGTTCTGGTCGATGCTGATGTCGTAGCCCAGCTCGCCAAACTGCCACACCATTTTGGGGCCGGGCACGGTGAAGAAGAACGCGGCGGCGAGCTCCTGGCGGGCCAGGGCAGTGGCCAGGTTCTTGGTGCTGTAGCTACCGGAGGCGTTGCCGTAGGTGAGGTTTTTGAACATCAGGCGCTCCTCGTCGTGGCTTTCCATGTAGGTTACCAGGTTCGGGCTATTCCAGCCACGGCCACCTAGGGTGGGGCTTCCGTAGTAACCGTAGCTGAAGTTGGAGTTGGACAGGTAGCCCATGGTGGCTTCGTTGTAGTTATTGTTCAGGTTGCCCCACAGCATCAGGCCGTAGTCGGCCAGCACCTTCTCCTCGGAATTATCGGCGAAGTGCTCCAGAATGCAGTACACGTTGGTATCGACGCTCTTCATGAAGTCGTAGTAGTCCTTCCAAATGTCGATGCGCGACTGGTCGTAGTTGCCCCAGGCCCCCACGTTGGTGGGGTTGTTGCGCTGCGTAAAGCCCTTCGAGAGGTCGAAGCGGTAGCCATCGACGTGGTATTCCTGCAGCCAGAACTCCATCACGCGCTTCGAGAAATACTTGGTGTAGGCGCTTTCGTGGTTGAAGTCGTAGCCCACGTTGAAAGGGTGGGTGGCATCCACGTTGAACCAGGGGCTGTTGGCGGCCGGCTTGCCCGTGGCCCCATCGAAGTAGAGCTGCACCATGGGCGACTGCCCGAACGAGTGGTTCAGCACCATGTCGAGCACCACGGCAATGCCGCGGCGGTGGCATTCGTCGACGAGGCGCTTAAGCTGGTCTTTGGTGCCGTAGTATTTGTCGGGCGCGAAGTAGAACGAGGGGTTGTAGCCCCAGCTGTCGTTGCCCTCAAACTCGTTGATGGGCATCAGCTCGATGGTATTGATGCCCAGGCGCTGAATGTAGTTGAGCGTGTCGCGCAGGGTTTGGTAGTCGTGGCGGGCGATAAAATCGCGCATATGCAGCTCATACACCACCATATCGGCGCGGCTGGGGCGCTGGAAGCTGGTGGCCGTCCAGGTATAGGGCGTCTGGCCGGTTTGCAGCACCGACACGATGCCCGTGGTTTTGCCCGTGGGGTAGGCCTTGAGGTTGGGATAGGTAACGGCCGGGATAAACGAGTCGTTGTTGGGGTCGAGCACTTTCTCGCAGTAAGGGTCGGCCACGCGCAGGTTGCCGTCCACGAGGTACTGGTAGGCATATTCGCGGCCGGCAGTCAGGCCGTTGATTTGCACCCAGTAGCGGGTGCCGTCGGGCGTGCGGTTCATGTAGCCGGGGCCGTCGGCCTGCCAGTTGTTGAACTCGCCGAGCACGTAGGCAAACTGCTTGTTGGGAGCCGTGAGGTTGAGGATGACCGACGTGCCGCCGTTCAGGTAGGTGATGCCGTCCTTGGTCCCGGCGGGCAGGGCGGCCGTATTCACGGCCGGGCGCACCACAAACACCAGCGAATCGACAACCGTCGCAGCACCCGCCGTGGCGATGAAGCGCACCACGTTGCGGCCCGCCTGCGCCGCCGTAACCGTCGTGCTGAGCGTGGTGGCATTGGCCTGCTGGGCCACCTGCGTGCCGTTGAGGGTGTAGGTGAGCGTGGCGGCGGCCGACGAGGTGCCGGTAATGGCAATCTGGCTGTTGGCCGCCACAAACAGGGGGTTGCCCGTGGTATTGACGGGGCTGGTGATGCGGGCCGAGAGGCCGGCCTGGGCAGCATCCACAAAGATATCGCCGCCGCCGGTGGCGCGGCCCACAATAGTGCCGGTCGCATTCTTGAAAATCATGCCCAGGCGCAGCAGCGTTTCGGCGGCCGGAATGGGGTAGTAGCTGCGCGGCGTGAAGGTGATGCGGTAGAGGTTGGGGTTGCTGGCATCGCGGCTCATCAGGGCGGTCGCATCGGCCGCGCCGAAGTTGGGGCTGTGCACGTTGCGCCAGGTGGTGTTGCTGGCGCTCAGGTTGGTAACGGTGCCGGTCCAGATGTACACGTCGCCGGCGAAATTGGCCAGCGCGGCATTGCCCTGGGTGGCATCGTAGGTGATGGTGACCGGCGTGGTATCGGTGAAGAAAACCGGCGAGGTCGTTACCTGCGCCTGGGCGTGGGTGGCGAGGGCCAGCAGCGTAAGCAGCAGGCCCGTAATGCGTCGAAATAGTTGCATTGGTTGGTGGGAAGTGGGAACGGGTTGGGGGTTTAGTATGAAGCGTAGCGGGGCGCGGGAAGTTCTCCGAAAAGACCTGCGAAAACGTTTGTCTAGGAATTATTTTATTCTTTTCGTCAGCAAACCAAGTCGCAAGATACGTACTGGCAGCCCGCCCGCCGCACGCGCCGGCGTACCTTTGGTCCCTATTTCACCACGCATGACGCTCAGGGGCAGGCTAAAAAAACGGGGGCGGCAAATTACCTGGGCCGTAGCGGCGGCGGGCGGGTGGCTGCTGCCCCATCTTGCCCCAGCACAAACGCCGGCTGCTGCGGCCGCAGCACCGGCTGCGGTGGTCGCCACGACGGCGGCCAGCGGCCCGGCAGTTTCCGGCGCGCGCTCCTCTATTGCCGCCTTTACGGCCGTGCCCACCGACTCGGCCGCGCTGCGCCGGCGGCGGCTACGCCTGCTGGTGGGCGGCACGGCCCTGAGCTACGGCGTGATTTACACCGGCCTCACCACGGCCTGGTACACTGGCGAGCGCACATCGCTGCACTGGTTCAACGACCTGCCCGAGTGGCAGCAGCTCGACAAGTGTGGGCACTTCTGGGGCTCGTTTCAGGAAAGCCGGGGCGCGGTAGATATGCTGCGCTGGGCCGGCCTGAGCGAGAAAAAAGCCATCTGGTACGGCTCGTTCGTGGGCTTTGTAGTGCAGAGCCCGATTGAGATTCTCGACGGTTTCGACCCGGCCTATGGGGCATCGGCCACCGACTTAGCGGCCAATTTCCTGGGCTCCTCAGCCCTGCTGGCCCAGCAGCTGGCCTGGCACGACGTACGCATTATGCCCAAATGGTCGTTTCACCTCACCAGCTACGCGGCCCAGCGGCCCAACGTGCTGGGCAGCAACGTGCCCGAGCGGTGGCTGAAGGACTACAACGGCCAAACTTACTGGCTGTGCACCGACGTGGGCGCGTTCCTCAAGCCCGGCAACCGCTGGCCGCGCTGGCTGCAGCCGGCCGTGGGCTACGGTGGCCACGACATGGTGTACAACGACGATGGCACCAACGCGGCGGCCGGCCTGCGCCCCTACCGCCAGTTCTACCTTTCGGTTGATGTGGATTTACGGCGCATCCCAACCCGCAGCCCGCTACTAAAAAAAGTGTTTTACACGCTCAGTATCTTCCATTTGCCGGCCCCGGCGCTGGAGTACAACCCGCGCAACGGTTTCGGCTTCCACGGCCCCTACCTGTAACCGCAGACTGAACGGATTTTAGCGGATTGGGATGGATTTTTTGGGTTCCGCGCCCTTATCGGTTCATTATTACGTAAGTCTTCGGGCAACAAGCCCAGCCGGCCGCTACCAGGCGGCACACGCGGGAGCAAAACCTTCGCGGCTGCGGCAAGCCGTACTTTTACACATTCAGGACGCGTAAGTCCTTTCGAAACGAGGGCGGGGCGGAACCCCAAAAAATCCGTCTCAATCCGTTAAAAATCCGTTAAATCTGTGGTTATGAACGTAGGAGATAGAGTCCGGCTGCTGACCGGCACCGAAGAAGGAATCGTTACCCGCCTGCTCGACAGCGAGTTGGTGGAAGTAGCGATTGACAACGATTTCACCATTCCCGTGCTACGGCGCGAAGTAGTAGTGGTGGCCCAGGAAGAAGGCAAGAACTTCGACCGCGCCGCCGTGGACTACGGCCCCGGCCAGACGCCCGGCCGCAAGGCCAACGCCAGCAAGAAGGACAACAGCAAGCGCCCCTCGGCCGCGCCCGCCGCGCCCAAGCCGGTGCAGCCTTCGCTGCAGGAGGCGCTGGCCGCCGTGGCATCGAACGGCAAGGGCGTGGCCAAAATCAGTGGCCCGGCCGGCGGCACCAAGCAGCCGGCGGCCGCCAAAGGCCTGTTTCTGGCCCTGGTGCACCAGTCGCCCGAGCTGCTGGGCGTCACGCTCATCAACAACACCGAGGCCGACGTGCTCTTCACCTACGGCGAAGAAACCGCCGCCCGCCCCTACCGCGCCCTGGCTGCCGACAAGCTCGGCCCCAAAGCCAGCACCAAGCCCCTCTCCTTCCTACACCTGAAGGATTTTGAAACCTGGCCCGCCGTGGTGTTCCAGCTGCTGCCCACCAAGCTGAGCGGCGACGCAGCTTATGAGCTGCTCACCAAGCGGCAGGCATTCAAAGCCAGCACGTTTTATGGCAGCCAGAAGCCCGCGCCAGTAATTGGCAAGGATGCCTACCTGTTCCAGCTCGATGAGAAGGCTGCCGCCGCCATCGCGCCGGAAACGCTGGCCCAGGAAGCTCCCGCGCCCACTACCGCCGCCCCGGCCAAGCCCGCTGGTGTAGATGCGGCCGCCCTCAAGGCCCAGCTTTCGGGCGATGCCCCGGCCAAACCGGCCGCCGTGGTAGCTGCCGCCGCGCCCAAGCCGGCCGCGCCAGTAGCGGCCCCGCCCCACGAGTTCGACCTGCACCTGGAAGCCCTGCGCCCCGATAACAAGGACGAGGAGTTGAGCAACACCGCCATTCTGCGCATCCAGCTCGATGCGTTTGAGGATGCGCTGGTCCGGGCCCTGGCCACCAACATGCACGAAATCGTGTTTATTCACGGCCTGGGGAGTGGTACGCTGCGCAAGGAAATTCACCGCCAGCTGAGCCGCAACAAGGACATCAAGTTCTTCGAGGATGCCCGCAAGGAGAAGTTCGGCTTCGGCGCGACGCTGGTGCGGCTGAAGTAACTTTTGCTGGCGTTGGTGGGCATCAGAACGTCATGCCGAGCGCAGCCGAGGCATCT
>JALYUH010000316.1 GCA_030853985.1 Bacteroidota bacterium
GCCTGCGCGGCCACGCCGCCGGCGGCCAGCAGCAGCGCCGCCAGCGAAGGGTAAAGTTTTTTCATTGAGAAGGAAATGGGGAAAATATCAGATAGCAGGCCGCCTGACGGCCTTTCGGCGCAGCGGCCTCAGCGGGCAGGGCCTAAAACGACTTGCCCACCAGCACGGTGAAGGCGCGCAGCCGCAGCGCCTCCACGGGTCCTTCGCTCGACAGGTAAGTGTAGTAGCGCGTGGCCCGCAGGTCGCCACTCACGCGCAGAAACCAGTCGGTATCGGCCGTGGCGTACACGCCCTCCAGCATGGCGCTGGGCGCGCTGAAGGGCAGAAAAAACCGACAGAACCGGTAGCCCACGCCCACGCCCACCCCAAAATCCTTCTGTGAGTGCTTGCTGGCCCTGGCCCCGAAGCGGTAGGTGGCGTACTGCGGAAAATCCAGAATAAGCTGCTCGTTGAAGCCATCGGTGCCTTCCTGCTTCGAGCCCATGAGGCCGGCCGCCGCATTCAGCGACACGCCCAGCGACTGCTCGCCGCCGCCAAACTGCAGCAGCGGCGCATCGAAGCCCAGGTTGCCGGTGAGCACCAACGGCATCGCCGCAATATCCTTGATAACGTAGCCGGGCGCGGTGCCCGAGTAGCCGTAGGGGTTGGCCTGCTCGATGTAGTGGGCGCGCAGCGACACCGCGCTCCCGCCCAGGCTGCCATGAAACTTGCTCACCTGCGCCTGCGCCACGGGGGCCGCCAGGCAGCCGGCCCCCAGGGCCAGCGCGCGTAAAAATGCCTTCATCGGTTTACTGGTAGTGGAAGCGGTAGATAAGGCCGCGCGCCCCCACGGCGTAAAAGGTGCCGCTGTCGGCAAAGTCGGCGGCGTAGAACTTCTGGGTGAAGCTGGTGCCGTCGGGGGCGTGCACGTACACCCAGGGGGCGCTGTCGGGGGCGGCATTGGGGGCGCGCTGCCGGATGATGGTGCGCTCGCCCACCGCCACTACCGGCCCGCGCAGCCCGGCCGTGGCCAGCCCGTAGGCCGGGTAGCCGAAGCCATCGTCGGGCCGCTGGCCGTAGGAGTAGGCGGGGGCGTAGGCCTGCAGGCCGCCGGGCAGCGCCAGCAGGTAGCTTTTCTCGTTGAAGCGCAGCACGTCGTACTGCCGGTCGACCCCGGAGCCGGCCGGCGAGCCGTCGAGCACGCTCCAGCTTTGGCCGCCGTTGGTGGTGGTCCACTTCGCGTACTCGTCGCCCACCACCGTGCCCGAATCGACGGAGCTGAACGAGACGGCCCGGAAGGTGTAGACCTTGTAGTAGTAGTGGTGCGTGGTAGTCCAAGTAGCGCCGCCGTTGGTGGTTTTGCTGATGGCCCCCTGCGTGCCCACGGCGTAGCCCACCTGGGGCGTCACGAACTGCACGTCGGTGATGGCCCCGCCCGCCGAGCCGTAGCCGTTGTAGGTGGGCACGTAGGCCCAGCTCAGGCCGCCGTTGGTGGTGCGGTACAGGCCGCCGTCGGTGCCGGCCCAGCCGGCGATGGCCGACGTGAACAGCAGCTTGTTCACGGTGCGCGGGCCGAGCGCGGGCAGGCGCGTCCAGGTCTGGCCCGCGTCGGTGGTGGTGAAGAGTGCGCCCAGGTCGCCGCCCACGTAGCCCTGCGTGGCCGACACGAAGTCGACCGTGTGCAGGGCCATGGTGTCGGCCGCGGCGGGCAGCTTCAGCGCATCGTAGCGCATGGTGGCGTAGGAATCGAAAACGTATTTATCCTGCTGGCAGGCGGCCATTGCCAGCGTGCTCAGGCTCAATGCCCAGTAAAGTTTCTTCATGTACGCGCAATGGTAGACGGGCCAAAGCTACGGGTAGGCAAGCAGATAAAAAAATGACTATTCAGCCGCCTGCGGATATTGTTTTTTGGGCCGGCCGGCCAATGGCGCGGGGTGCCGTTCCGCGCTGGCGGGTTGCCACCAACAAGGCCCGCCGAGCGGCGCGGACGCGGCGGTGGAAGCACTGGTCCCATTATCTTTCGGGCCCGCCCATCGGCCAGCTCGCAGGCTGCCGGGGAGTTCACCGCCAACCTGCGCCTGCCCGACCCGACGGACCCGGTGGAGTACGACTTCGAGCTGTTCGGGGCGGGGGTGGGTAAGTAACCAAAAACCCAGTGAAACGGCAATTCAATCTTATTCTGACCAACCGCTGGAAAGTTACCGGATTGGTAGTGGGCGGCGTTGGATTGTTGGGCTTGGTGGCAGCGGCCGCCATTGATACCATAGAGCGCTACTCGCCGGTAGCAGCTGCTTTGCTCGGCATAGTTTTGCTGTTCGGCTGGATACTTTGGTTTATACCTTGGGCCGCGTAAGAAATTTGCGCTGTATTGGCTACTGCGATACTTGACGAGGACGGATTAACCGTGCATTACCCCGCAACGGGAGCCACGTGACGAGTCCGATTCGTTGAAATGGTATCCTACAGTTTCCCTTTCAATGAGGGCTTTACCAGGCGGCTACACCACAGTCCGGCACTCAAGCTGCATCTCAACCATCGGCTGCACCTGCAAGGACTAAAGCCACTGAATGAGCTTACGCAGCACTTTGTACGTGCCGTGGCCAGCTACCAGCAGCGCCACCCAAGCCAGCCGATTATTCCGGAAATCGGCTTTTTCTCGCGGCCAATCGCAACCGTTGTACTTGTTCTATTTGCCACCTTATTGGGATGGGAGGGGTGGCGGGCGTGTCAGGCAATTGCCAGCAAGGACGCGCTGGGCCGTTTCTTTTTCCTCGGCTTGCTGTTTTTGATTTATATACTAGTGTGGCGGCGGCATCGCAAGCAACCAGTGTAACAACCCTCTGCCGTTACCCAGGCACCCCGCCGCCCTGCGCCCCCGCCACCACTACCAGCAGCGCATCCTCGGCGGCGCGGGTGAGGCGGTGGTAGAAAAACCGGCCGCGCCGCTCGCGCACCGTGAGGCCGCGGGCGAGCAGCTCCACGCTCATGCGGGTGCCGGCGCGCCAGCTCAGGCCCGCCGCGGCTTGCAGCTGGTAAGTATCGAGCTCGTCGTGCTCCATCAGGGCCACCAGCATGCGGGCCAGGCGCACGAGGGTACGGGCATCGCGCACGCCTTCGGGTGGGGTGAGCCAGGCCTGCACTCGGGCCAGCACGGCGGCCGGTTCCTGGCTGGGCGGCGGGGGCGGGGCATCGCGCGCCACCAGGCGCTGGGCGAAGCGGGCGGCCAGGGTATCGGGCGCGGCGGGCGGAGTGTCAGACATGGCGGGCAAGGCAGGGTTAGCGGAATGCAAGTTAGGCAATTGCCGCCTTACTTAGTCAAATGTGCGCCTCATTATGGATAATCAGCGTTTGCACTACGGCAATGCGCGCCTGTATATGGGTAACTAGCGTTTGCACTATGGAAATGCGCGCCTGTGTACGGGTAACTAGCGTTTGCAAAAGGGTAATATGCGCCTTTAAGATAATCTACAGAGTTATAAATAAGGTAATGCGCGCCTTATGATGGATGATGTCGGCCTTTTCAAACGGCGCGGCCGGTGCGCCTCACCCCCCGGCCGCGCCGTTCGAAAAAGGCCGTCCTGTACATTGGCTCCCCGCCCGCGAATCATCCCGCCCGCTTCGCTGTTTACCTTCGTATCCCATTACCGAACGACTATCTACTTGCTGTTACCCCAACACTTCGAACAAAAAATCGGCTTCACCACCCTGCGCGAGCAGCTCGAAGCCAATTGCCTCTCGGCGCTCGGCCGGCACTACGTGGCCCGCATGGAGTTCCAGACCAAGCACGAGCCCCTGCTGAAACTGCTGCAACAGGCCGACGAATTCACTTATCTGCTGCGCAGTGGGGCCGATTTTCCGGCCGCCCACTACCACGATGCCCAGGCACACCTCAAGCGCGCCGCCCTGCCGGGGGCCTACTTGGACGTGGCCGCCTTCTTCGAGGTGAAGATGAGCCTGCGCACCATCCGGCAGGCGCTGAGTTTCTTTTCGGACGCCGACCCCGGCCTGTACCCCACGCTGCGGCTGCTGGGCATCGGCATTCAGGTTGACCGCAATTTGCTGGCCGCGCTGGACAAGGTGGTGGACGATGAAGGCGGCGTGCGCGACGACGCGAGCCCGCTGCTGCGCCAGATTCGGCAGGAACTGATAGCACGGCAAGGGCAATTGCGGAAGCAGATTGCCGGCATCCTGCGCCACGCCAAAAACGAGGGCTGGATACCGTCCGATGCCGAGCCGACCATTCGGGGCGGGCGGCTGGTGCTGCCCGTCATCGCCGAGCACAAGCGCAAGGTGAAGGGGTTGATTCACGATGAGTCGGCCTCGGGCCAGACGGTGTACATCGAGCCGGAAGCCGTATTCGAGCTCAACAACGACATCAAGGACCTCGACAACGCCTACCACCGCGAGCTCATCCGCATCCTCACGGCCCTGACGGACCAGCTGCGGCCCCACATTCCGGACCTGCGCAAGGCCTATTCCTACCTCGGGCTCATTGACTTCATCCGGGCCAAGGCGCGGCTGGCCGTCACGCTCGATTGCCAGCTGCCGGTGCTGCACAACAAGCCCCTGCTGAAGTGGCACGGCGTGCGCCACCCGCTGCTGCAGCTGGCTTTTGCCCAGCACAAGCGCGACAACGGCGACCCGCGCCAGGTGGTGCCGCTCGATTTGGAGCTGAACCACGAGCAGCGCATCCTCGTCA
>JALYUH010000336.1 GCA_030853985.1 Bacteroidota bacterium
GCTGGCCGCTGCCTTGCCCATCCTGGCCACCGGGCTGGCGCTGGGCGAGCCGGGGCTGCTGCTGCTGGGGGTGCTGCTGCTGTTTGGCACGCTGGTGCGGGCCGTGAACCTGCGCGCCGCGCCCGGGCCGGGCAGCTACCAGGCCGCCGTGCTGGTGGTGCTGCTGCTGGCCCTCACCTCGGCCACGAGCGCGCTGGCGCTTTATTCGCATTTCGAGAAGCAGCTGCTGGTGGACAAGCAGCGCCTGGCCGGCAACCTGCTCATTGATAACGATTTTCAGGGGGAATTTTTGCTGAGCGAGCAGATGCGCAAGATTGCCGCCGACCCCTTCGTGCGCCGGTCGCTGACGGCCGCTTTCAGCAATGCCGATGCGGTGCGCGAGCGCATTGCCCGGCAGTACCTGAGCGACTATTTCGATAAGTACGAGAGCAATATCACGCTTTATGATGCGCCCGGCGATGCCGTGGGTGCGGTGCCGGGCACCCCCCGGCTGCTGGCGGCGCGCGTTACCACGGCGCGCACGGCCACGGCCACCGGCCAGGCGGGCGTGTTTCTGATGCAGTCGGATAACCCGTTTGGTACGCGGCGCTATGTGGCCTACATCACGGTGCCCGGGCAGCGGGTGAATGGCATTGGGCTACCGCTGGGGGCGGTGCGCGTGGAGCTGAGCCTCAAAAAGCTGACTTCGTACAGCGTGCTGCCCGAGCTGCTGGTCGACCAGAAGTATTTCGAGCCCGGACTGGCTACCGAGCTCAGCTACGCGGGCTACAACCACGGCCAGCTGGTGTACAGCGAGGGCGATTTCGACTACGCCAATCGCTTGCCCGCCGACCTGCTGGCCGACCCGCGCCTCTACGCCTCCGGCCTCACGCGCAAGGGCTTCCAGCACTTCGGCGTGCACGGCTCGCTCGACCGCACGGTTGTTGTGACCACGGCCACGTACTCGGTGGCCGACTGGCTGGCCAACTTCTCGTTTCAGTTTTTGCTGTCGGCCGGTTTCTGGCTGCTGCTGGGCGCGGGCACGCTGCTGGTGCGCGACCAGGCTTTGCCGCGCCTCAACTTCAGTACCCGCATCCAATTGCTGCTGAACGTAGGTATTGTGGTGCCGCTGTTGGTGGTGAGCCTGGCCACGGCCAGCCAGCTCATTGCTTCCTACAAGCGCGATTTGACCCGCACCTACGAGCGGCGCGGGCAGCTGGCACTGGAAAGCCTGCGCCGGCAGCGCCACCTGCTGTCGGACAGCACCGCCCGGGCCACGCTGAATGCGCTGGCCAAAAACGTGGCGGCCCTCACCGAAACCGACCTCAACCTCTACGACGCCCACGGCGAGCTACTGTCGAGCAGCCAGCCGCTGATTTTTGACGCCGGCCTGCTCGGGCCGCTATTGAACCCACAGGCAATGGTGGCCCTGCGCGAGCGCAACCGGCCCCGCGCGCTGCTGACGGAGCGGGCGGGCTCGCTCTCGTTCAACTCATTGTACCTGCCGGTGCGGGCCGGCGCGGGTGAAACCGTGGTGGCCGACCTGGCCGGCCACGCCCTGGGACATGGCCGGGCGGGCGCAACCACGAATAAGGGGGTGAAATATTCGGTCAGCTCGCCGTTTGATGATGATGACGGGTCGTCGGTTGATGAGATGGCCATGCCCACCGGACCCATTCTGGGCTACGTGGGCATCCCGTTCTTCGACTCGGAGAAGGCGCTGAATACCAAGCTGACGGAGTTGTTTACCACGATTCTGAACATCTTTACCCTGATGTTTCTGATTTTTCTGGGGCTGGCCTACGTGGCAGCGCGGCAGCTCACGGCTCCGCTCACGCTCATCACCGAAAAGCTGACGCAAACGACGCTAACGGGCGAAAACGAGCTGCTGGACTACCGGAGCTCCGACGATGAAATTGGCCTGCTGGTGCGCGAGTACAACGCCATGCTCACCAAGCTGGAGGCCAGCAAGCGCGAGCTGGCGGCCCAGGAAAAAGAGGCGGCCTGGCGCGAAATGGCCCGGCAGGTGGCCCACGAAATCAAGAACCCGCTCACGCCGATGAAGTTGAGCTTGCAGTTTCTGCAAAAGGCCATTGCCGAGCGCCGGCCCAACTCGGAAGAGCTGATTGGCCGCATTTCCCAAACGCTCATCACCCAAATTGACGTATTGAGCGACATTGCCACCAGCTTCAGCACCTTCACCAACCTGCCGGCTATGCGGCCCGAGCGCCTCAATGTGGCCGAGATTCTGCACCGCTGCGCTAGCCTGCACCAGCCCGATGCCGACGATGGCGCGCTCGACCTGCACCTGCCGCCCGACGCCGAAACCGGCCGCTACGTGGTGTACGCCGACGAAAGCCTGCTGGTCCGCACCTTCAACAACCTGCGGATAAACGCCCGCCAGGCCGTACCCGAAGGCCGCGCCCCGCACATCGACGTTTCGCTGGCCTACGTGGGGGCCGGCAATGTGCGCGTGGCTATCCGCGACAACGGCGCGGGCATTTCCGACGACGTGCGCGAGAAAGTCTTCGTGCCCAACTTCACCACCAAGGAAACCGGTTCGGGCATCGGGCTGGCCGTGGCCAAGCGCGGCATCGAAAGCGCGGGCGGCAAAATCTGGTTTGAAACGCGGGTGGGGGAGGGCACTGACTTTTTTATTGAGTTGCCGCTGGCGGGCTAAGATGGTGCGGTCGGCGCGGAGCTTCAGCCCCGCGCGCATATTGAGCGGGCTGACTTCCGCCACGGCACGAAACTGCCCGTGCTTGTCGTTACCCGCCAAACCCGACCTTTACCGCATGATTCGTCGCTTCCGTCTGTGCTTCCCCTTGGTGGGCCTGCTCGTGGCGGCTTTGTTTTTGGTGAAAACGGAAGTGCGGGCACAGGTACGCCCGGCAAAAACCGGCGAAGCGCCGCCGCCCAGCACGCGCCGCTGCCGTTGGGTGCAGCTGGCGCTGGGGCGCGATACCACCAGTTTTACGCTCACCGATTCGCTGACCATCGTGCCCTCGTCGGTGCAGGCCAATGGACGCGGGCTGGATTATGACGGCCGTACCGACCAGTTCCGCTGGGTGCGGCCCGCGCCGCGCGACAGCAGCGGAACCGGGCGGCCCGATTCGCTGCTGGTGTGCTACCGGGTGCTGCCGTTGCGCCTCACGGCCGCCCGCTACCGCCGCCCAATCGGGCTGATGGACAGCCTGAGTTTTCGGCGGGGGCCGCTGTTGTTCGAAGATTTCTCGGTGAAGGAGCAGATTCTGAG
>JALYUH010000357.1 GCA_030853985.1 Bacteroidota bacterium
ACCGAAATCTACTCCGTCGGGCTCACGCCCGACCAGTTTGCCAGCGCTATCACTAATGCCAGCTTGCTGGCGGCTTTCACGGCCAGCAAGCCCTATGCGTTTTCCTCCGGTGCCACCAGCAACCAAACTACCGGCCCGCTGGCTGTTAATCAAGTTATTGCCTTCAAGGCGCGCGACGAGCAGGATGTCGAATACTACGGCTTGCTGCAAGTAACGGCCTTCACCGGCGGCACCAACCCCGTGCTCACCTGCCAGGTGAAGGTGCAGAAGTACTAGCCGCATAGATAAACAAAAAGGGCCGCCCTAACCAGGGCGGCCCTTTTTGTTTATCCAAATAGTGGTCGTTTCTCCGGTCAGCCCGGTCAGCCCGGTCAGCCCGGACCATTCAGCGGCACCGGCCGCCAACATATAGTTAAAACACAATACCCGCCGTTACGCTGGTGGTATAGCGCGTGGCATCGGTTTTAATGAGGGGCGCATTATCGCCCGTCGTGGTGTAGATGTGGTAGGGGTTGTAGCTCTGGCTAAAAGTGGTGTAGACCACGGCCGCATCCAGGAAAAAGTTGCTTTGGCGCAGGCCCAGCCCGGCGGTGTAAAAGTTTTGGGCGCGCTCGTTGTTGGTATCGGCCTGGTAGGGGTCGCCGTAGCGGGCGTAGCCGCCCCGCACCCGGAACACATCAAACCGGCCCTCGGCCCCAAAGCGCAGGTTCACGGTGTTGCGATACAGGCGCTGGATGTCGGCGTTTTCGCTGGTGAAGGCATAGTCGTCGCCATTGGCATTGTTGGGGTCGCTGTGCAGGCGGGCCTGGTTGTAGCCCACATATTCCACGTCGCCGGTCACAAAGCCGTGTTTGCCCAGCGTCAGCGCCACGCCCCCATTGGCCCGGAAGGGGGTAGTGAGGGTGTAGGCGTAGTCGTTGGTGGGGAGCGCGGCACTGGCCGTCGTGGGCAGGCCCACGGGCACGCGGTCGGTGCCGGTCGGGCTGAAATTGGCCGACAGGCTTTCGCTGTACGTGTCGCTCAGGCGCATGAAAGTTGGCGTCTGCACCGATGCACCGAGGCGCAGGTTGTCGAGCGCCCGCACAATCACGCCCAGACGGGCATTGAAGCCGCTGCCCTTGGTGCGCAGCTCGGTGCGGTTGGTCAGACTCTGGAAGTGGGTCGAGGCATCGTTGTCCGATTCGGTGAGGGAGCGCAGCTGGGTGAAATTCGAGCTCACAAACCCAATACCCCCCCCGATGTATAGCCGGTCGCGGTAGCTGGCCCCGTAGCCAATGTCAAACTGCGACTGCGAACCCGAGTTAATCACCGACTCGCCCTGCGTGAGCGGGCCGCCCTGCTTGCGCACAATCACCGCCGAATCGGCTCCCGTGGCGCGGTAGGCCCGGATATTGGCCAGGTACGCGCCGTAGGCCAGCCCCAGCGTAGAGGTGTACGGCCCCGTAGTGGCCTGCTTGTCCAAGTCGTTGTAGAAGGCTGCGTTTTTGACGCCGGCAAACTGCTGCACGTAGCCGCCCAGGTACGACTGGCCGTTGGCCACGGGACCCTGGTAGCGCGTCGCGGTGTTGAAATCGGCCAGCCGGGTAAAGCCCAGGGCCAGCGCCCCGCCGCGCCAGTCGCCCTGCTCGCTGTCGGGCTTGCGCGTGGCAAACACGCCCCCGGCGCTGGCAATATGAAAGCTGTTCTTGATTTCATTGGCCGCCGCCCCGGTGCCGCCATCGATGCGGCTGTCGCTCTGGCCGAGGCCCACTCCGGGGGCCAGGTGCAGCTCCGATTTTTGGAACAGGGCCAAACCGGCCGGGTTGCTGGTAAGGTTGCCGAAGTCGGCTCCGAGGGCCACGTTGGCCCCGGCAATGCCCTGGGTGCGAGCCGGGCCGCCAAATTGCAGGCGTGAGTAGCGCAGCGCATCGCTGGCACCTTGGGCAAAGACGTGGCTGGCCTGCCCCGCAACGAGGGCCAGGCTAAGACCGAAAATCCGTTTTTTCATGGGAAAAGGAAAGAAAAAGAGCCGGCCGTCGGGCCGGCTCATTGAGGAGTTTTTGCAGAAAGTAATCCAAATCAATTAGTCGCGGCCCCGACGACCGCCGCCGCCGCCATTGCCACCCCCACCGCCACCGCCGCCATACGACGGGGTCGAGTACGATGGCTGGCTGCTGCGCTGGGGCTGCTCGTAGCTTTGCTGGCGGGGCTGCTCGTACCGCTGGCGAGGCTGCTCGTAGGTCTGCTGGCGGGGCTGCTCATACGTTTGCTGGCGGGGCTGCTCATACGTTTGCTGACGGGGCTGCTCGTACCGCTGGCGGGGCTGCTGGCCAGCTTGGCCAGTGCCGGCCGGCTGCTCTCCAAACACGTTCTGGAAAAAGCCACCGCGACGGCGGCCATCCTGCGGCGCGGCCTCATTCTGGCCCTGAAGCTGGGGCTGCCCCACGTCGGTGCGGGTGCGGCCGTTGCTGGCATCCGTGGCCACGGGCGCTTCCATGTTGCGGTAGCGGGGCTGCGTGGCTTCGTTCATGCGCTGGGGCTGGTTGTTGTAGCCGGGGGCGGCCACCGTCTCTTCCCGGCGCATGCCATTCAGGCCATCAGCACCGGTTTCCAGGCGCTGCCCGTTGGTGCCGGCCATGCGCTCGCTACGCACGTGGCCCGCGCTCGAAGTGCCCGCACCATTGCCGGCCGGCGTGGCGCTGTAGCTGCTTTCCGAAGCGCGGTCGGTGCGGTGGCCGTAGGTGCGGCCGTTGCCGCGGCTGTCGCCGTTGCTGCCGTAGTAGCCGCCACCGTAGCTGTTGCCATAGTAGCCGCCCCGGCCGTAATAGCCGCCGTAGTAGCTGCCACCGTAGTAGTAGGGCGAGTACCCGTAGCCATACCCGTATGGGCTGTAGCCATAGCCCCCAAAGCCGCCATAGTAAGGCCGGCCGAAACCAAAGCTGATGCTCAGGCCCGAACCATAGCCGTAGCCATAAGGGTTGTAGCCGCCGCCATAGCCATACGGGCTGTTGTACGAGCTATAGAAGGGGTCGTAGCCGCCATAGGCATAAGGCGAGTAGCCGCAGGCCCCGCCGCCCCAGCCGTAGCCAAACCCACTGCACATGCTGCCGAAAGGCGCGTAGCTCAGGCTGGTGTAGGAACTGTAGGGCGCGTAGCCGTTCAGGCCCGAGCCGCCGTAGTAGGCGGCGGTGCCGCCGTAGCCGGGCACCCCGCGCATGTAGGTGTAGTTGTTGTCGTAGTACTGCGTCGAGCCAGCGTTCTGCTGCTGGCTCGGAGCTGAAGCCGCGCCGCCGTTATAGTCGGGGTTGGCGTCTTCGCTGGCGTAGGCCGGCGCGGGGGCTGCCTGCACTACGGCCGTGGTACGGTCTTTCGAGGAATAATAGACTCCATCATCCTCGGAAGAGGTGAGGGCTGAGGTGCCGGCGCAACCACCCAGCGCGAACAGGGCCAATGCGGGCAAACAAGCGGTGAGTAGGTTTCTCATGGCGGAAAAAAAATAAAGGGAGGGAGCCTGCTGTAAAGTAACGACCTATACGATGGAAGTGGGATGAAGAAGCTAAGCGCCAGGCCCGATTCAACTAAAAATACTGGTAAGTAGGTAGGTGGCGGCCCCGGCGCGGGCAATTCAAGGGTGGCACACAGTCCGGGCTTTAATAACGTAATTTGAGCCCGAAACAGTGCCCTTCACGCTACTCAATTCTTGTACCAGAGTCCGGAACTTTTCCGATTACTTCTTAGATGCCTCCCATGAGTAAAAAGTTGCCTACCCGCCAGGAAGATTATTCGTTGTGGTACAACGAGTTGGTGAAACGTGCCGGCCTGGCCGAAAACTCCGCCGTGCGCGGCTGCATGGTTATCAAACCCTATGGCTACGCCATCTGGGAAAAAATGCAGCGCCAGCTCGACGATATGTTCAAGCGCACCGGCCACGAAAACGCCTACTTCCCGCTCTTCGTGCCCAAAAGCCTGTTCGAGGCCGAGGAAAAAAACGCCGAGGGCTTCGCCAAAGAGTGCGCCGTGGTTACCCACTACCGCCTCCAGACCGACCCCGACCGGCCCGGCAAGCTGCGCGTGGACCCCAATGCCAAGCTCGAAGAAGAGTTGGTAGTGCGCCCCACCTCGGAGGCCATCATCTGGAGCACGTATAAAAACTGGGTGCAGAGCTACCGCGACCTGCCGCTGCTCATCAACCAGTGGGCCAACGTGGTACGCTGGGAAATGCGCACTCGTCTGTTCCTGCGCACCGCCGAGTTCCTGTGGCAGGAGGGCCACACCGCTCACGCCACCGCCGAGGAAGCCGTGGCCGAAACCCGCCAGATGCTCGACGTGTACGCCGAGTTTGCCGAGGAGCACATGGCTCTGCCCGTAGTGAAGGGCGTGAAAACCCCCAACGAGCGATTTGCCGGCGCTGAGGACACGTATTGCATCGAAGCTTTGATGCAGGACGGCAAGGCGCTGCAGGCCGGCACCAGCCACTTCCTGGGCCAGAACTTTGCCAAGGCGTTCGACGTGCAGTTTGCCAACAAGGACGGTGTGCGCGAGCACGTGTGGGGCACCAGCTGGGGCGTGAGCACGCGCCTGATGGGCGCCCTCGTGATGGCCCACTCCGACGACGAAGGCCTCGTGCTGCCGCCCAAGCTGGCCCCCATTCAGGTGGTCATTGTGCCCATCTATAAATCCGGCGAGCTGGATGCGCTGCTGGAGCGCATCAAACCCATTCAGATGGGCCTGATTGCGCGGGGCATTTCGGTGAAGCTGGATGCGCGCGACACCGAGCGCCCCGGCTTCAAGTTTGCCGAGTGGGAGCTGAAGGGCGTGCCCGTGCGCCTGGCCATCGGCGCGCGCGACCTCGACGCCGGCATGGTGGAAGTGGTACGCCGCGACACCAAGCAGAAAATGAGCCTGCCCCTGGCCGACATCGTGGCCAGCGTCGACCAACTGCTGACCGATATCCAAACCAATATCTACGAGCGCGCCAAGAGCTTCCGCGCCACCCACACCACCCGCGTCGATAGCTACGACGAGTTTAAGCGGATGCTGGACGAGGAGCCCGGCTTCCTGCTGGCCCACTACGACGGCACCTCCGAAACCGAGGAGCGCATCAAGGAAGAAACCAAAGCCACCGTGCGCTGCCTGCCCCTGAACGAGGCCGACGAGCCCGGCACGTGCATGGTAACGGGGCTGCCCAGCCCCCGCCGCGCCTACTTTGCCCGCGCCTACTAGGGCCGGATTTGCAGTTCAATTCCTGCCAAACAGAAAGCCCTGCCGAGCACCGGTGGGGCTTTCTGTTTGGCAGGAATTGGACAAATCATATCCAATGAAAAATCAAATGTTTTAAGGACATCACTTATTGCAATTAATAGTTATTTTCT
>JALYUH010000401.1 GCA_030853985.1 Bacteroidota bacterium
GAATAAGCTCATCCGCGCCAGTTACGAGCTGCTGAACCTCATTACCTACTTCACGGCCGGCGTGCAGGAAGTGCGCGCCTGGACCATCCACCGCGGCGACAAAGCGCCCGCCGCGGCCGGCGTCATCCACTCCGATTTCGAGAAAGGCTTCATCCGCGCCGAGGTCATCAAACTGCCCGATTACCAGGAGTACAAGACCGAAGTAAAAATCAAGGAGGCCGGTAAAATGGCCGTTGAAGGCAAAGAATACGTGGTGCAGGATGGCGACATCATGCACTTCCGCTTTAACGTCTAAGACCACGGATTTTAGCGGATTTCACGGATTTTGTAGACGTTGAAAATCATTGAAAAAGGCTTGCCAATTGGCAAGCCTTTTTCAATTTAGTCCGGAAAATAATCGACTACGAAATCTGTGAAACCAGCTAAAATCCGTGCTAATACGTGGTCGCTAAGCCGTGGTCTTTACTCGTAAAACTTTCGCATTCGCTTAATCGTCGTTAGCACTATCCAGTCGCCCAGTTTGGGCAGCGTGTTGTGGATAAGCACGATGAGGCGGCCCAGAACTGAAATAACCGTGCGCCGCTTCCGCTGCTGGATGTGGCGCACGATAATGGCGGCTACCTCGGCCTGCGATTTCTGCCAGCGGGGTGGGCGGTGCGCGATGGGCACGGGCTGGCCGGCGGCATCGAGCACGCGCTTTTCGGGGTCGTTTTGGGTGAAGCCGATGTGGACCACGCCGAAGTGGAGGCCGGTGTCGGCTAGTTCCAGGCGCAGGGTGTGGGCCAGGTTGGAAATGGCCGCTTTGCCGGCGCAATAGGCCGAGCCGCTGGGCATGCCATTGAGGGCCGAAATGCTGGAGATGAACGTGACGCTGCCCCGGCTGGCCCGCAGGTGCGGCAGCGCGGCCATCAGCGGGTACACCGAGCCGTACACGTTGCTGTCGAGCACGCGGGCGAATACCTCGGGCTGCATGTCGGCGAAGTAGGCGCGCTGCGAGATGCTGGCGTTGGTAACCAACACATCGAGCCGGCCGAACTGGCTGATGGCCTTGGCCACCAGGTGCTCGCAGTCGGCGTAGTCGGTCACGTCGGCTACGCAGGTGGCTACGGCGTGACCGGCGGCGGCCAGCGTCTGGCGGGTGTGCTCCAGGCGCTCGGGCTGGCGGCCGTTGAGCACCACGGCGGCCCCGGCTTCGCAGAGCAGGCGGGCCGTTTCGCGCCCAATGCCCGATTCGGAACCCGTGACGATGGCCACCTGGCCGGCAAATGGTCCCGGCCGGGCCGGGGAAGTAGGGGAGGACAAAGGCTTCAACTGAAAGTAAGGGTACGGCGCTAGTCGTTGAACCGGATTGGCGGAGCTGCCGAAAAGGCCGCAGCGCCCGCCGTTGGGTGGTCAAACATAGCCATGCGCCCGGAACCAGGCCAGCGCCTCCGCGGCGGCCTGGTCGATGGACGTTTGGGGCAGCGCCAACTCCGCGCGCGCTTTGGCGGCACTGAAATAGTGGCCGTCGTTGGCCACGGCCGCCATGGCCGCGTTGAGCTGCGCCGGGCGGCCCCGCCAGCGGCCCAGCAGCTCGCTGAAGCGCCCGTAGCCCACGGCCAGCCCGGCCGGGATGGGCCAGCGCGGCGCGGCTACGCCCAGCACCCGAGCCAGCCGGGCAAAGGCCTCGCGGTAGCTCAAATTTTCGTGGCCCAGAATGTAGGACTCGCCCACGCGGCCCATCGTGAGGGCGTTGACGGTGGCGGTGGCCACGTCGCGCACGGGCACGTAGTTTTTGCCGCCGGGCGGGTAGCCGGGCAGGCGGCCGCGGTACAGCTCCAGCAGCAGGGCATTGGAAGTGGGTTTGGCGTCGTCGGGGCCGAGCATGAAGGTGGGATGCACCAGCACGGCGGGCAGTTGCTCATCGGCCACAGCGCGCAGCACCAGGTCAGTGGCGGCGCGCTTGCTGTCCATATAGTCGAGGCCGTAGCGGTGGCCGGCGTAGGGGCAGGTTTCGTCGCTGGGGTTTTGCTTGGTGCCGAAGCCGAAGACGTTGGCCGTGCCCACGTACACCAGCCGGCCCACGCCGGCCCGGCGGGCTTCGCGCAACACCGCCTCGGTGCCAACCAAGTTGGTGGCCCACACGGCCGGGTCGCGGGCCGGGTTCACGCTCGCCAGCGCGGCGGCGTGGATGATGGCCGCGCAGCCCTCCGCCGCGCCGGCCAGCGTGGCGGGCTGGTTTAAATCAGCAAACTGATAGGTAATTCCCGTATCGGCCGCGTCGAACGGCGCGGGCGTGCCGGGGCGCAGCAGCGCCCGCACCGGCTGGCCCCGGCGGCGCAACTCGGCCACCAGGTGCCGGCCCAGGAAGCCGTTGGCCCCGGTAACGAGAACGGGTGCGGGCATCAATAGGTATTGAGCATGGCCTTGTAGGTGCGCGCAATTTTCGTCGGCGACGCCTTCAGGAAAAACAGCGAAAAGGCCGTGAGGTTGGCCAGCTGCACCCGCAGCCAGGAGTTGGTTTCGTACTTCCGGGCCGATACCGTGACGGCGTGCGGCGCGATAAAAAACCGCGCCACCCGCCGGATGCGCTGAATAATCTCGAAATCCTCCATAATCACGAACCGCTCATCGAACCCGCCCAGCTGCCCAAATAGCGTGCGCGTGATGAACAGCGTCTGGTCGCCGCCCCGGCTCATAATGCCTTTGAAGCGCGTGCCGTAGCTATTGATGCGCAGCAGCGGGTGGCGCGAATCGAACCGGAAGCGGTAGCAGCCGGCTGGGTAGCCATCGGCCACGGCCTGGGTAATGGTGGCTACGAAATCGGGGTGCAAGCTCACGTCGGCGTGCACAAAGTAGAGCAGCTCGCCGGTGGCGTGGGCGGCCCCGTGGTTCATTTGGGCGGCGCGGCCGGGCTTGGGGGCCAGCAGCACGGTGGCCCCGGCCTGGCGGGCGGCATCGGCCGTGCCATCGGGGCTATGGGCATCTACTACCAGCACTTCGGCTTGCGGGGCGTAGCGGCGTAGCTCGGCCACCAGCCGGGCAATGTTGGCAGCTTCTTTGTAGGTCGGAATAATTACGCTAAGAGTCATGCACCGGAAATAAGGACGCGCACATGGCGCGTTTTTGACTGCCCGTTTCGCGTACGGGATTTAAGCAACAGCCGGCCGTTGCGGCTACGGCCCAGCAAACACCATTTCCCCCGACCTTTACCAATGGAGCCGCAAGTTAGCGCCCGCCTGCTGCCCATGAAATTCCTGTTCAGTCCGTTCCTCGTCGCAATGCTGTTTGTTCCAGTAGTGGGCCGCGCCCAAACGGCCCGGCCCGTTGCCCCCGCCGAAACCCGCCACTACGCCATCGAAGTCGCCGGCCTGCGCGTGGGCACCATGACGGCCACCCGCCAGCCGCAGCCCGGCCCCGCTGCCGAAGTGGTGTACACCTGCACCAGCGACGTGAAAGTCACCATTCTGTTCTATCACCTCAAAGTGTATTACCAGGTCGTGAACCGCGTGCGGGCCGGCCAGCTGCTGCTTTCTACCGTGGAAGCGCACACCAATCAGGGCGATTTCAGCTCGCGAACCGAGTGGAAGGGCGACCACTACGA